>JBBQXW010000032.1:0-35758 GCA_038209275.1 Chloroflexia bacterium
GCGGACACGGCGGCGGCGATATTGGCCTGATGCACAGCTTTATCAAAGCCCTCAAAGGTGAGCCAGACGACCACCTGACCACCGCCCGCGAATCACTGGAAAGCCATCTATTAGCCTTCGCCGCCGAACAATCGCGCCTGACCAATCAAACAGTTGATATGGCGCTCTTCCGTTCAACTTTATAATAAAAACAGGACTGGTTTTCTGTAAGAAAACCAGTCCTGTTTTTATTTAAGAAAATTAGCCGTCGAGCGTACTCAGGTCGCCCATTGGTTCGCCCAGTTCTTTGGCGCGGATGACCCGGCGCATGATTTTGCCGGAGCGAGTTTTGGGCAGGCTCGGCACAAATTCCAGTTCGTCGGGGACGGCGACCGGGCCGACGTTGGTGCGGACGTGCAACTTGAGTTCTGCCAGAAGCGCGTCGCTGGCCTCGTAGCCGTTCTTGAGAATAACAAACACTTTGACATGTTCGCCCTTCAGTTCGTCCGGCTTGCCAATCGCTGCCGCTTCCGCCACCGCCGGATGACTGACCAGACTCGACTCAATCTCCATTGAACCCAGGCGGTGTCCGCTAACCTTGATTACATCGTCCACCCGGCCCTGAATCCAGAAATAGCCATCGCCGTCTTTGTGAGCGGCATCCCCGGCGAAATAGACATCTTCGATAGTGTTCCAGTAACTTTCGTAGCGGGCCGGGTCTTTGTAAATCGTCCGCATCTGGCTGGGCCAGGGATGGCGTACAATCAAAAAGCCGCCTTTGTCGTGACCGACGCTCTGACCGTCTTTGCTCACCACGTCCGCCTCGATGGTCGGGAAGGGCCGGGTGGCGCTGCCGGGTTTGAGCGGCAAAATCGGGGTGGGCGTAATCATCATCGCGCCGGTTTCGGTCTGCCACCAGGTATCCATAATCGGCAGCTTGCCCTTGCCAATCGTCTCAGAATACCAGATCCACGCTTCCGGGTTAATCGGTTCGCCCACCGAGCCGAGCAAGCGCAGACTGCTCAAATCGTGCTTTTCGGGCCATTCTTCACCGTGCCGCATCAAGCCGCGAATAGCAGTCGGCGCAGTGTAGAGAATCGTCACCTTGTGCTTCTCGATAATGCTCCACCACCTGTCCGGCGCGGGATACATCGGGATGCCTTCAAACATCACACTGGTGGCGGCGGTCAAAAGCGGCCCGTAAATTACATAGCTATGGCCCGTTACCCAGCCCACGTCGGCGGTACACCAGAAAACATCGTCGTGCTTCATATCAAAGACGAATTTGGTAGTGGCGTAAACTCCAACCGAGTAGCCGCCCTGCACATGCACCACGCCCTTTGGCTTGCCAGTCGAGCCACTGGTATAGAGGATGTAGAGCATATCTTCCGCGCCGACTTCTTCGCACGGCACCACTGTATCCAGCCCGATACCTTCGCAAGCATCGTCCCAATAAATATCGCGGCCTGCCTGCATATTTATTTCGGTGCCAAGCCGTTTGGCGACTATTACTTTCTCAATCGTGGGAGTTTCGGCGACTGCTTCGTCCGCCAGCTTTTTAAGCTCGACCAGTTTGCCGCCGCGATAATTGCCATCGGCGGTGATAAGGACTTTCGCCTCGCAGTCAATAATGCGGTCACGCAAGGCGCTTGCCGCAAAGCCACCGAATACCACCGAGTGTGGCGCACCCAACCGGGCGCACGCCAGCACCGCTACCACCTGCTCCGGGATAGCGGGCATATAAATCGAGACTACGTCACCCTTTTTCACGCCCAGTTTTTGCAGTGCCGCCGCTAACCGATTTACTTCCTGGTACAAATCTTTGTAGGTCAGCGTGCGGGTCGAGCCGTCGTCGCCTTCCCAATAATAGGCCACTTTTTTCTCTACTGCCGTTCCCATATAACGGTCAAGGCAGTTATATGTTATGTTGGTCGTGCCACCATCGAACCACTTGAAAAACGGCTTATTTGTCCACTCGAAAACGCTGTTCCAGGGCTTAAACCAGTGCAGTTGTTGCGCCATGTCGCTCCAGAACTCTTCGCGGTTCGCCAGCGTCCAACTATAAAACTCGTTGTAATCGGTGAAACCTTTGGTCTGCATATAGGCCATAATGTTAGCGTCCTCGACGACGGCCTTAGTGGGGCTAAAGACCCGTTGCTCGTTCATTACCCGGTCGGTAGCATCAAATTTCAGGTTGTTGCTCATTCTGTGCGTCCTCCTTCTCTCGTCACATCATTGTAGTAAAGGTAGTAAGGGCGTTCCTTCTCTGCTAGAAGGTGGCCCGGTTTGAGCTTTAATGATTCCGGCTTTTTTGGAAGAAAATATCGAACGTGCTAATTGCGCTGTTACCCGATTATAGATTAAGCCAGCGAAACTTTCAATCCCAAACGCCAGGTTGAATAGACGCTTGAGCGGTCATTATCGGCATTTGGGCGGAAATTACCTTCAACATTTCTGTGGGAGCGAGCTTCCACTCGCGATTTGGGGTAGTAAGGGGAAATCGCGAGCGGAAGCTCGCTCCCACAGAAATCTGGTCTAATACTTTTAGCCTTTTACGTACCAGTCGCTGAATTGCTCGGCGAATGGCCCAAGTGGATGTTCCTCAATCCCGCCGACCTGAAAAAGCGCCCCGACATAGCCCTGCTCGGCGTACAGATATAGATAGGGCAACTCTTTTGCTTCTAACTGCTGAATCTGTCCCAACAGGTTAAACCGGGCGTTTTTCTCTGGCTGGTGAGCCGCTTTGTCGTAGAGGTCAGTCAGTTCGCGGCTGGTGTAGCCACTAAAGTTATTTTTCCAGTTCTGTCCGAATTGAGCTACGTCCGGCGAAGTAGCCTTCCAGCCGCCCAAAAATAAATCGTAGTCGTAAGGCGTTTGCTTAAGCAAGTTTACATAACTCAGATAATCCAGCGATACTATTCGGACTACTACGCCAAGTTTGCCCAACTGCTGCTTGAAATAGTTCGCCATTTGTTCGCGTGTCTGGCTTTCCATATTGTAGACCAGGGTTAGCTCGGCTATCTCCTGCCCCTGCCGATTGAGCAACCGCCCGTCGGTATCACTCCAGCTATAGCCGCCTTCTTTGAGGAAAGTGCGGGCCTGTTCCAATCCGCCACCGTATTTCTCGACTTTATCGGTAAAGGCCGGATGACCGGGCGGCACGTCACTATACATCGGGGTGCCGCGCCCTTCGCCTGGCCCGCGAATTAGCTCGGCCCGGTCAGTCACCGCCGCCAGCGCCCGCCGAAAAGCAGCATCCGCCGTCAGGCTGCGTCGGAAGTTGAACCCCAAATAGTTCCAGTTTGGCAAGGCCGGATTCCAGCGATAGGTAATGACTTTAGCCGAGTCGTGCATTTCGCTGTAACGGTCGGCGGGCGGCACGTAGAAATCAATTTCGCCCCGCGCCAGCATCCCGGCGGCCTTGCGCGAGTCGGGAATGTAGAGGAAAGTGAGGCTGTTCAGGTAAGGCGGCGGCGAAATTGTGCTGGCCTCGTTACGGACAAAGCTAATGCGGTCTTTCTTGAGCCATTCTTTTAGCTTCCACGGCCCGCTTACTACGGTTGGCTTCAAAATCTCGCGGTTGCGGTCAGTCTCGCTCCAACTGCGCCCGTCCCAGATATGTTTGGGCAACGGCTCAACAAAATTCGCCATTTCAAAGGGGTCGGAGTAATTATCTTTCAGCTTTATCAAAAGGGTTCGCTCGTCCGGCGCACTGTAGCTGGCAATCGCCGCCATAAAAGGGGCGGCCCCTGTCCAGTTCTTGCCGGGGTCAAGCGCCTGCGTATATGTCCAGACGTAATCGGCGGCGGTAATTGGTCGTCCGTCGCTCCATTTAATATCGTTTCGCAGCACCACCGCGACGGCTTTCTGGCCTTCATCATATTTAAAAGCCATTGCCGCATTCGGCTCCCATTCAAGTGTTTGCGGGTTGCGTTTCAGCAATCTAGCATTAAAAAGCATCGCCCGGTACTGTTGCGAAACCGCGTCGGGCGGGCCATAGGGCTGAAAAGTGGTTGGCTCCTGCTCCTGGGCGCTGATTAAATCGCCGCCAATTGCCCGAAGCGGGCGCGGCGTAGCGTTAAGCGCGGGAGGTGTCAGGGCAATCGCCGTCGGGGTCAGCGAAGTATCTACCGTCGGCGTGGGCGTGAGCAACAAATTACGGGTCGGACTGGGCGTTACCCGGCGTACTAAGGTAGGTGTTGGTGTTCCGGCGCTGGTTGCAGTAGGCGCTGCCGCTACCGTCGTTGCCGTCGGTAAAATTGGGGTTGGCGTAGCAAGTTGTGGCGACGGGCGCGGCGTTGCCGTCTCCGCCTCCGGCGTTCCTGCTGCCCCGCACGCGCTCAACAGTACCGTCAACAAAAGAAGGAGGAAGGCGAGTTTTGAGTTTTGAGTTTTGAGTTTTGAGTTTTTCATACAACTGGTTTGAAAACTATGCACGTCAAACTAAGAATTTAAGCCCGAAATTGGTAGGCCAAGGTAGTCCGCCTGGGGCTAAAGGCCCAGGCTAAGTTGCTCAAGTAAGCTAAAGCTCACTGTAATTCTCCGTTGTCTGCCTAAATTTCAGCCGAGTTTAGTCGGCTTTAGCTTTTTAGCCTGGGCCTTCGGCCCTAACAATTACCCACAAAGCAGATTTAGGTTCAAATTCCCGGACATGAATGTCCGGGCTAAGAAATAAACCACTCTGTTTTTAGCCTGGACATTCATGTCCGGGTTCAGATTTAAGATTAAAGACCATTGAGATACTTTAAACTTTAAACCGTTTTGTAATCAGTGGATTTTAATCCACTTGAGCTACGTAGCCCGGAATTCGGCCCGTAGGGTGGTTGTCCAGGGCGGTCTCTCTCAAGCCACCAATTTCAGGTCTAGCACCTTCTTCAAATAACTTTCAAAATTCAAAACTCAAAATTATCTTACCACGAACCAGTCGGTGTAGAGATTGGCGGTTGGGCCGTTGGCGGTGGTGGTGAACCCGGCGACTTTTTTGCTGACGATCAGATTGCCTAGCTCGGCATAGAGATAGATGTAGGGCAATTCTTCCGCTTCCAGCTTTTGAATCTGGGCCAGCAAATCTTTGCGCTTGACCGTATCCGGCTCTTTTTGGGCTGAAGTGTAAAGGGTGGTCAGTCTTTCGTTTTTGTACGCGCCGCTATTTAGCTCTGGCCCGCTACGCCACATATCCCCAAATTGCTCCGGGTCTATCTCACTTGTCCAGCCGCCCAAAAACATATCGTAATCTGCGTCAGGATTAGCCAATAATTTTATGTAGCTGCCGTAATCCAGCCCGGTAGTTTCAACCTGCACACCCAGTGTACCATAAGATTGTTTAATCTGGCTGGCAATGCCTTCGCGTAAGGGGCTGGGCGAATTGTAGACCAGCTTCAAAGTTGGGATAGTTTTGCCGGTTGGGGCGATAAGTTGCCCATCTTTGCTGACGTACCCGGCTTCCTTGAGCAAACGCTGGGCCTGTTCGGGATTGAAATCGTAGCGCGGCACATTCGGCACAAAGTAGGGATGCCAGGGAACTACATCGCTGAAGAGCGGGCGACCTAACCCAAAAGCCAGCTTATCAATAATCGTCTTGCGGTCAGTGGCGTAGACCAACGCCTGCCGCAAGGTGCGGTCTTGCAAAGCCGTTTTGCGGAAGTTAAAGCCGAGATATTGCCAGGTCGGGCGGGCGGGAGTCCAGCGATAAGCTTGTACGTTCGGCAATTTCTCGAATTGAGCTTGCTCGGCGGCTTCGGGCGTAAAGAAATCTACTTCGCCGTTCTTCATGCGCTGCAAAGCCGTCGCGCCGTCCGGCACAATCTGAAAACTCAGGCTATCCAAATTGGGGCGTGAATAGAGCGAAGAATTATCGTTTGGAACAAAAGTAATTTTCTCGCCCGGCTTCCACTCTTTCAAAAGCCAGGGACCACTGACCACGCTGGGTTTGTTGATTTCGGGGTTCTTGGTCGGGTCGCTCCAACTCTTGCCCTCCCAGGTCTGGCGCGGCAACGGCTCGATTACATCGGCCTGAACTGCCATTTCAAAACTGAGCGCGTGCAGCTTGACCACCAGCGTTTTAGGTTCGGGCGCGGTCATGCTTTCGATGCCGTTTGAATCGGGGTTTGCCGGATTGTAGAAAGCATTGGCGGCGTAGGGCCAGCCGTTTTCGGACTTGCGTAACTGCTCGTAAGTCCAGACGTAATCGTAGCTGGTGAGCGGTTGCCCGTCGCTCCAGCGCAAATTGTCTTTCAGCTTAAAAGTTACCGTCAGTCCAGCATTATTTACGCTCCAACTGGCGGCAGCCCCAGGAACGAGCGCCAAAGAATTAGGGTCACGCCGGGTTAGCGCCGCCGCATAGAGCAAATTTGTAAATTGCGTGCCACTCGCGTTATTTTCCTTGTACAGGTGGAGCGTTTGGGCATCGTATAGCACTGCGCCCGTCACGTTTCCACCTTTGCTGACGGGTGGAGTGGGAGTTGAAGTTGGCGCGGGCGTATTGGTCGGGACAGGCGACGGTATGGGGGTATTCGTTACGGCGGGCGCGGCAGTTGCTTTCGGGCCGGGGCTGACATTATTAATCCCAATCTGCGGAGTTCCCGTCCCATTTTTTGTAGTGGTGGTTGAACTTTGGGTGGAAACAGTCGGCGTTTCTTCCGAACAGCCTGCCAGAATCAGCATTAGAAGGGATAATGCCACTATCAACCGTAATTTTAAGGCAATATTGTAGTAAATTGCAGAAAAATTGCGCCATTGGTAGGGGCGAATCGCATACGCCCTTAAGCGCTGTTCTGGGTCTAAAGGGCGTATGCGATTCGCCCCTACGTCAGAAGCTGGTTCAATCCTAGTATATCTTGCTATAACCCGAAGTTCCTGCAAAAAGTTCCTATCCAAAAAGCGCACTCACCTTTAATTTGAAGCCGGGTATAACGTCTTCGCCGTCCAATTCGTCGTCTATGGTTCGCACCTGCATTTTAGGGTCATCCTGGCGATAGACCTCAATCACTTTGCGAATTGGCCTGACTACCCAGACTAAACGCACTCCACCCTTTAGATATTCGTCTACTTTATCGTCCAGGTCGTAAAAATCATCGGTTTTTGAAACCACTTTGACCGCTAAATCAGGCGATAGCGGCACAGTATCGCGTACATTTACAGGTAGCCGCTCTAAAGAAACAAAAGCCACGTCCGGCTGTCGTCTACCGATGCCCTTAATCTCAAAATCGGTTTGGGCGTTAAATACTCGTCCTAATTTATTGGTGTAAACGTACTCGGCTAAACGCCAATTTAGCAAAGAACCAACTTCACCGGGTATGCCTCCTGCCGCTTCCTGTGACTCCTCTTCGCTCTTTATCTTCAATGCTTCTTCAGTAGTCATGATACTGCACTCCCTTCAAAGCCCGGTCTGCTTTTCAATAAATTTCGCCTCCGCAAGCGGCGGAGTATTTTCAGCGGTTTAACCTCCACAAGGATACGTCGCAAGCAACGGGGAATTTAACCCTGAGAGATTAAAAAGGCGGGCCTCGTTCGTACTTAGCCCGCCGATAGCCTTTTTCTATTATAGCGTGCTTCTACTTGTTCTTCAAGCGCGGGTCAAAGGCATCCCGCAAGCCGTCCGCCACCAGATAGACGCACAGCACCGTGATAAAAATCATGATGCCGGGGAAATAGACCAGCCAGGGCGCATCCTGGAAATGGCTTTGCGAATCGGAAAGCATATTGCCCCAGCTTGGAATCGGCACCGAAATACCGTAGCCCAGGAACGACAGGCTCGACTCGCCCAAAATCGCTCCCACCACGTCAAATCCGGCAATTACCAGCACGGTAGAGACCAGGTTGGGAATAAGGTGTACCCACATAATGCGGGCATCGCTGCCGCCCATTACGCGGGCCGCATCCACGTAATCGCGACTGCGTAAGCTAAGTACCGAGCCGCGAATCTGGCGGGTCGTGCCGGGCCAACCCAACAGGGCGAAGGCCAGCGCCAGCGTAATGACATTCGGCTTGAAAAAGACCGACAGAATAATCAGCAAGAACAAGAAAGGCACGTTAGCTACGATTTGATAAGCTCCATTAACGACATCATCAATCCACTTGCCATAATATCCGGCAATCACGCCCAAAAACGTGCCGATTATGCCGCTAATAAGGGCCACCAAAAAGCCGACTGTCAGCGAAACCTGTCCGCCATAGAGCAGACGCACCAGATTATCGCGGCCCAAATCGTCTGTTCCCAAAATATGACCGGGCGTGCCGGGCGGCGCTAACAAATTGGTCAGGTCAAGTTCTTCGTAAGAATAGCCAATCAAGGTTTTGGAGATAAACGGCGCGAAAATCGCCGAAAGCGCAATCAGCACAAAAATCACCATTGCAGTGATGCTGATTTTATCTTTCAGGAAGCGCGTGAAGCCGGTAGCAAAGAAGCCGCGTGACTGACTCTTGCGCCGTACCACGATAGCAGGTGAAGTCCCAATGGTTGTTAGTTCACTCATATTAATAAACCTTCTTTACCCTTACTTCCTGGGTTAATCATAACGGATGCGCGGGTCAACCCAGCCATAAGCTATATCAGCCATGAACGTACCGACAATCGTCAGGAACGTACCAATTATCAAAATCGCCAGAATGACCGAATAATCGCGGGCATTGGTCGCCGTTATAAAAAGCTGTCCCATACCGGGCCAGTTAAAAATCGTTTCGGTCAGAGCCGCGCCACTCAGCAGCAAGGGCAAGAACGCGCCCATCAGCGTGACTACTGGCAATAGCGAATTGCGTAAGACGTGCCGATTTTGAACTTCTCTGTTGGTTAGTCCTTTTGCGTCGGCAGTTCGCACGTAATCCTGGCTCAGTACTTCGATAGTTTCGCTACGGACAAAGCGGGTAAAGGCTACCATCCCACCAGTCGCCAGTAGTAAGGCCGGAATAATAATGTGGATGAACCAATCCCAGGGGTTATCCGACCCTTGCCCCTGTGGAAACCAGCGAATCGTACTGGCTAGAACCGTAATTATAATCAGGCCGAGCCACCAGTGCGGCACAGCCGTAAAAATTACGGTAAAGATGCGAATAAAATTATCGCCAAATTTACCCCGGTGCTTGGCAGCGTATACCCCTAGCGGTATACCTAAAAGCGCCAGCAAATAGCTCATCAAGCCCAATTGAAAGGTCGGGCCAGCCTTAGCCCAAATTACATCTATCACCGGGCGGCGGGCGTAAGAATAAGAAAGTCCAAAATCGAGTGAAAGGGTTTGGCCCATCCAACGAAAATACTGGGCGTAAAGCGGGTCATCCAGCCCTCTGGCTTTGCGAATGGCGGCAATTTCCGCCGGGCCGATGTTTTTGCTGTTGGCATATACTGCGTCCGGGCCACCGGGAGCAAGCTGAATCAAAATAAACGAGAGCGTCATCACCACCCAGAGCAATAAGACCGATTGGATCAAGCGCCTGACTATAAATCGTGTCATGTTAGATTTTCCTGCTTAATTAAAGTTTGCCTCATCAGGAATTTGCTATGGGAATTTTGTTTTTAAACCCATAGAGAGTATCTCAGTCAAATCCGTCCTGGACAACCCTACGGGCCGAATTCCGAGCTACGTAGCTCAAGTGGATTGATGAACTTTACCTATTAAATCTGGGTATGGACGCTGGTTTGGTAGGGGCGAATCGCATACGCCCTTTAGACCTGGCACAGTGTTCAAGGGCGTATGCGATTCGCCCCTACTGTCATACCCGGTTTATTTTGTTAAAATTCATAAATCCACTGATTACCTAAAAATGCTAGAGTTGTATCCAGTGGTTTTCAAACCACTTTGGCTACGTAGCCCGGAATTCATTCTAGGACGGTCTTCAGTTATCAGTCATTTTGACTGATAACTGAAGACTGATAACTGACAACTTTACCCGGCGTAAGCCCAGCGGCTCACAACCTCATCATCGAACAGGTTGTTGGTGAAACCGGGCTTGACACCGACAATGTTCTTGCTGGTTACGGAAAAAGTATTGAGCGAGTAGAGGAAGTAAACCGGCAATTCGTCGGTCAAAATCTTCTGAATCTCGTTGTAATACTCCTTGCGCTTGCTGTCGTCCGGCTCTTTGATGCCCTTGTCGAACAACTCATCAATGCGGGCGCTGCTGAAACCAGTTTTGTTCTGCGTGCCGCCCTTGTCTTTACTCTTGTACTGGCCTTTCGCGCCATCCGGGTCGGGCGGAGTACCACCACCGTAAGCGGCTAACGAAAGGTCGTAGTCCAGGGCGTTGACCTTCTTGACGTAGGCGTTAAATTCCTGACCATCTATGGTCACTTTGACACCAAGTTGCTTCAACTGCTGCTGCAAGTAGGTCGCCTGCAACTTACGCGGGTTGGAGGTGGTCGGGAAAGCAATGGTGAGTTCTACCGGCTTGCCCGCTTTGTCCTTCAGGGTGTCGCCATCCTGGGTGTACCCAGCATCCTTTAGTACCTGCTTGGCCTTGTTCAGGTCGTAAGCATACTTAGTGACGTTCGGGTTGTAGAAGTTCTTGTCGTTCGGGTTGACGAAGCTATCTACCACTGTACCCAGGCCCAGGTCAGCCGCCTTGAGCAGGGCGGCCCGGTCAATTGAGTGGGCGACTGCTATACGCATGGCCTTGTCGTTGAAAGGAGCGCGGGTGGTGTTGAACTCAATATCGCGGTAAGTCGCGTTCGCTGCCGCCCAATCCAATAGGGTTACATTGCTGTTAGCCTTGGCATCGGGATATTGCGAAGACGAAATATTGGTGGCAAACTGGTTCTGTCCAGCCTTGACCGACTCGTAAGCGTTGGTCGGCTGGGCGGAAGGCAGATAGGTCAGGGTCTCAAAATTGGCAACGCCTTTGTAATAATTAGGGTTAACCTCCAGAACAATCTTTTCGTCCAGCTTGAATTCCTTTAGCTTGTAAGGGCCACTTACAACGGTTGGCTTCAGGATTTCAGGGTTCTTCTGGTTGTCATAGAACGGATACTGCGACCAGAGGGCTTTCTTAACAGGGCCGCTGCTGCAATAGCCTAGCGCAATATTCTTCGCCAGCCCTTCTTTCAAGGTGCAAACAATCGTTTTGGCATCAGGATTGGTGTAGCTGGCAATATTCTGGAGGCTATCAATGCTAACGTAGTTGTTATCTGGATTTTCTTTATCTTCTTTACTGGCTTGTTGTATACCGTAGACATAATCATCTGCCGTAATCGCCGAGCCATCGCTGAACTTCAACCCATCACGCAGGGTGAAGGTGAAAGTCTTGCTGTCCGGGCTAATTACCAGTTTCTCGGCGGCACCGTAGCGGTAACGCAAATTGGCGGCATCATATTCCAGTAAACTGGTGCCGTACAGGTAGGAAGCTACTTCCGTCCAGGAACTGGTGAAGTTTACGGCCTGTGGATAAGGATGCAGGTCGGGGGTCAATTGCTTGCCCAGGCTGACGATGTTCAAATTGCCGCCCTTCTTGGAACCGGCGGGTAAATCGCCATATTTCTGGAACGGGGCAATCCCAGCCGCGTCCAGGCCAGCCGCCGTACCAGTGGCAGCCGTCGTCGCTGCCGGGGCGGTGGTAGCAGCTGTCGTCGCTGCCGGGGCAGTGGTAGCGGCGGTAGTAGCTGCTGCTGCGGTGGTGGCAGCCGTCGTTGCAGCAGCCGCAGTGGTAGCGGCGGTAGTAGCCGCTGCTGCCGTCGTCGCAGCCGCAGTAGTCGCGGCGGCGGTAGTAGCTGCTGCCGTGGTTGGCGCAGCCGTGTTGGTGGCATCGCCGCAAGCTACCAACAGGGTAGCCAGCATCAGCGTCGCGACCAAACCATAAAGCTTCTTCAGCTTCAACATTCTTTACTCTCTCCTTAGTTATGTTTTAAGAGTTAGCCGATACTTGAGCCATAGCGTAGCTCAAGTAATAAATGCGTGTTTTTAAGCCGGTTTCGCCCCGGCCTTACTTGATGCGGGAATTACTATATTTTGTAGCTGTAGGAGGAGGCTGCGCCCTCGATTGTTCGGTTCGAGGGAAAATCGAGGGCGCAGCCCCCTCCTACAGCAAAATGGATAAATTTTCTATTTAGCCTCGAACGCCTTGCCATTAGCAACATCTTCGGCAAAGTGGCAGGCTGAACGGTGTCCACCGCCAATATCGCGGAAGGCTGGTTCCTGCTCCTTGCAGATTGGCTGGGCCAACGGGCAACGAGTATGGAAACGGCAACCGCTTGGCGGATTGACTGGGCTGGGTACATCGCCACTTAGAATAATACGAATGCGTTGCTTCTCAATCTTCGGGTCGGGAATTGGTACGGCGGAAAGCAAGGCACGAGTATAAGGGTGGGCCGGATGTTCGTACAATTCATCCCGGTCAGCCAGTTCGACAATCTTGCCCAGGTACATCACGGCGATGCGGTCAGAAATGTGGCGTACCACGCTCAAATCGTGCGCGACAAACAGATAGGTCAGCCCAAACCGCCCCTGTAAATCTTCCAGCAAGTTCACAATTTGGGCCTGAATCGAAACATCCAGTGCCGAAACTGGCTCGTCCGCGACAATAAAGCTGGGGCTGGCGGCGAGGGCGCGGGCGATACCGATGCGCTGGCGCTGTCCACCCGAAAACTCGTGCGGGTAGCGGTTCACAAAATAGCGGCTCAGTCCTACCTGCTCCAATAATTCTTCGACCCGCTCTTGCCGCTCTTTGCTGTTAGCGGCCAATTTGTGAATAATCAGTGGCTCGGCTACGATATTAGCGACGGTCAGGCGCGGATTGAGCGAGGCGTAGGGGTCTTGGAAAATCATGGTCATCTGGCGGCGCAAATTCTTGAGAAAATCGCCCTTTGCATGAGTAATTTCCTGGTTCTGGAACATAATATGCCCGCCAGTGGCCTGATTGAGTTGCAAAATAGTGCGCCCGGTGGTGCTTTTGCCGCAGCCTGATTCGCCGACTAGCCCCAGCGTTTCACCTTTCTTTACATCAAAACTGATGCCATCAACCGCCCGGACTGCCCCGACTTTCTTTTGAATGATAATGCCCTGGGTCAACGGAAAGTGCATTTGCAAATCGCGCACGCTCAGAATGGCCTCCGGGTCGGGGGGTGGCTCACTCGCCTCTGGCTTGCCCAGCGTTGCGATTGCTGCTTCGGTCATTCTAACGTTTGTATTGACAATATCTTCTGGCATTATGATACCACCGTTTCACTTTCCACTTGCGGAACCGGGTCATCAATCGTCACTTCGGCATGACAGGCAATTACATGCTGCTCGTAATCTTCCTCGCCGCTACCAGGGATAATTGACGGTACATTTGACCCGTTGGCGGCAGCCTGGTTTGTAGGATTTTGAATTGTCGCGAAATTAGTACCATCGTAAATGCCCAACCGATTCTTGGTCGGGACGGGGCGCAAAATCGGGAAGACTTTGGGGCAGGTCTCGAAGGCATAATCGCAGCGCGGCACAAACGGGCAGCCAGGGTTCAATTCCAGCATATCGGGTGGCGAACCCTTAATCGGTATCAATTTTTCCCGGCGGCTTTCGTCCATGCGCGGTATCGAGCGTAGGAGGCCCATGGTGTAGGGGTGGCGCGGGTTCTCGAAAAGTTCCTCGGCCGTGGCCGATTCGACGATATGCCCGGCGTACATTACGTGAATACGGTTTGCCATGCCCGCTACTACGCCCAGCGCGTGGGTGATGAGCATTACCGCCGTGCCGGTTTCTGTCCGCAGTTTGTTCAAAAGTTCCAAAATCTGGGCCTGAATGGTCACGTCCAGCGCCGTGGTCGGCTCATCGGCAATAATCAGCTTGGGTCGGCAGGCCAGCGACATGGCAATCATCACGCGCTGCCGCATACCGCCGCTAAAGTGGTGCGGGTAGCTTTTAATGCGGTCTGCCGCGTTTGGAATCCCGACCATTTTTAGCAGGTCAATGCTTTCTTTTTGGGCCTGGTCTTTGGTTAATCCCATATGGGTCATTAGCGGTTCGCTTAACTGGCGACCTACCGTTAATACCGGGTTGAGCGAGGTCATCGGGTCTTGGAAAATCATGGCAATATCGCGGCCTCGTACCTTGCGAATATCCTTATCGCTCAGTTTAAGCAGGTCTTTGCCCTCGAACAAAATCTCGCCACCCACGATTTCGCCGGGCGGAGTCTGAATCAGTCGAAGAATGGAAAGGGCGGTAACGCTCTTTCCACTGCCACTTTCACCCACAACGCCCAGCGTTTCCCCCCGGTCAATCGTGAAAGAGACATCATCCACCGCCTTGATTATACCATCGGCGGTTTTAAATTGCGTTTTGAGGTTTTTAACTTCAAGCAATGGCGGCATTAATCACCTTCCAAACCTAACTAAGTAAACCAATTTTTAGTAAAGCGGTAGCCGATGGCGGTATAGTACCGTAGAGAAAGCGAAACCTGAACAGCTACTTTGAAATTTGATAGCCCAAAATAACGGATGCAGCACTCCTGCTTTTAATAGCACCCTTTGAATTTTAACTTTAAAATTCTAGTTTCTATACGCCTGCTCTGGATAGAGTCTCAATGAGCCAGCCAATCAGGAAGAGAGATTTTAGGATATTCTAGCTCTTTTGCTCTATCGTCCTTGATAGTCAAAAGCACTGCAATGAGTAGCAGCCTGCATAAAAATTATTTCCAAATTAAGTCTGAGCGAATTATACCGTAATCAGTTTAGTTGTGCAAACTGAAGTAACTTTATTCCCCTTTTGACACAAATCGGCACTAAACCAACCTTTTAATCAATCAAGTTGGGCCTTTTATTTGAGTCTGACTTGCCAAACTGTTAAAATAATGTGATTACTCAGCTTATTCTAAGGCTGAACCGCCAGGACACCAGGAACGCCAAGAATTTTAGTTGTACTCCCCGTTCTGTAATAGCGTGTCTAACAATCGTCACGCCCCTTTATGGGGTGTGATACCAATTCTTGAAGGGTAGTGGTTATTCAAGCGAGTTGGGCGAATGCAATGAGCCAATACGATTGGTGACAACCCTTTAAGACTTGGTATGAGGTACGAAGCATCTCAATCTACCTAGTCGAACCATTCTTTGAATTCAATTGGAGATGCTTCGTACCTCACACCCCGTAAAGGGGCGTGACAGAATATCGAGTTATTAGACTGGCTCTAAGAGAGAAGCCTGAATTGCAAACTTTTCTAAATTTACCTCGTCTAAAAGCCCGATTTCTAATAAATCCTAAAAGTTAAATTACCTCGTTTTTACAAAACCTATAATTTTTTTAACATACGGCAGCTATAGTATGTGTGTAGGAAATAAAATTAAACAGTAGCTACCGACACTGAACGAAACATTCTGGACTGTTTTTACGAAACCAGGGAAGGCAATACTTCCGTTTGAAATGTACCTTTGACCGTGAATAATTGCCATAGCCAGAAAATTCAGTTTCGTAGCTTTACTTTAAGCTTTAAGGAGCAAATATAATGAATTCACACACTATGACCAAACCTTCCACTACGCGCCTGGTGGCAGCTGCCCTGTTAGCCGCCGTACTCTTACTTTCGCTTTTTACCGGGCTACGCGCCGCCAGTGCCGATGACTCGACCAGTACCGTCAGTTCCGTTGCAATGGGTGGCTCGGTAATGCTCACTGGTAGCGGCTTTACCCCCGCCGAGAAAATTGTTATGTGGACAACCGACCCGAACGGGCAGGCGCTCGATGCGGGTTATATCTTCGCCGACGACCAGGGTAACTTCAGCCTGAAGGTGACTAGCTACGACCCGAACGGTCTGGCAACCACTGGCAACTATACCACCCTGACCGACACTTACGACGGCGATGGCAACCTTACCGCCGAGTACTGGGAAACTATCCTGAAGGATGGCCCTGCCGCCGGAGTCTGGCACGTGACCGCACAGGGTACGGTCAGCAACGTACTTAAAGTAGGGAACTTTACCCTCGCTCAGTCCTAATCAAGAGCGAAAAAAGGCGACCAGTTCAGCATTGAACTGGTCGCCTTTTTTGTTTTTCCAAGTAACTACTCAGCCCAGAGCGACTGTCACCCTGACGGAGGAAGGGTCTCTAGCTACCCAAAGCAAGGTATTTCGGCAACCAGAGATGTTTCGTTCCTCAGCATGACGGTGGCGAGTAGTTACTTTTCCAAACTACTTTTACGGTGACAGGCGAAAATTCTGTCCAGGCAAACTGACCGAATATTTACCCGGCTTTGGCTGTCGGCTGGCGTTCGCTCAGGCTGAGTCCGTTGCCTTCGAGAGGCTGGCAGGTCGGGCAAAAATAGGTCATGCGACGGCCTACTCCCTGGCGCACCATTTTTATGGGCGTGCCGCAAATATAACAGGGTCGTTTGGTGCGGCGGTAGACATAGCCTGGTTTGCCAGTAGTTGCTTCGATTTCGGGTGGCAAAAACGCCTGCTCAAAACCTTTGGTTTCATAGGCTCGCGCAATCAGTTTGCGACTAAGATTGATAAATAGCTCAAACTCATCCGGCGATAAGCTTCCTGCCGCCCGTAAGGGATTTAGTCCGGCCTGAAAGAGGATTTCCGATTTAAGAATATTGCCGATACCCGCCAGCACGAACTGATCCATCACTACTTCGCCGAGTGGACGGTCACATTGTTCGGGTGCAAGGAAGCGCCGCCAGACTTCTGAGGCATCAAAATTAGCCTCGTCCGCCAGCAAATCCGGCCCCATCAGCGCGGTTTTATGCTGGGCCAGTTCGTCCGGCGCAATCAGTTCGCAAACTGGCGCATTAAAAAGCACCACTACCCGATTTGGCGTGTACAAGACCAGGCGGGAAAGCCGTTCCTCTTTGGCCCATTCTTCGTCCAGCCCATAAACGTGCCAGCTACCCCACATCAGCATATGGCTGTAAATTACGTAGCCGTTCGATAGCTCGATAAACAGGTTCTTGCCGTGCGAACGCACTGCCACAACTTGCTGACCTTCGATTTTAGCGGCCCAATTTTCGCTTTTGGCTTTTTTGTAACGCGAACTGATTTTTAGAATTGGCTGACCCAATAGCCCCTCGCGCAATCGGTCAGCCATATTGCGGATAGTCGGTCCCTCCGGCATAGTTCTGCTCGCTTCCTTTTCTACTTAGAATCTATCCCAGTAGGGGTTTGAAGGGGCAAACCCTGATTTGGGCGCAATTCATTGCGCCCCTACTGGAATAGGCTCTTATTGATTGCAGGTAAGCTAAAGCAAAAACTTTGCCAGAAAAAATTTTTGCTTTTTTGGCAAAAACCTCAAAGCCAGCAGGACAAAAAATTCGGTAGCTTTGAAAAATTCACCGAATTTTTCAAAGCTACCGAAAAAACTAAAACTTATTACTTAATCAAAATATCAGGGCGGTGCAATGTACCCAATCCGTCAATCGTAACTTCGGTTTGAGGCCAGCTAGAAGTAGCCGAACGGGTCAATACTTCCGGCGGATTATTGCGGGAAACCAACACGGTATCCTCGACCTTTGTGCCAGTAATCGAAGGATTCCAGGCGAAGGCCTGCCAGTCCTGCACATATTCGGTAGCGGTTGGCGTACCCAGGAAATCCCGGCCTTCGTAGCTGGTGCCGCCGCCCTGGTGATGCAACTGCCATTCATCGGCAAAGCCGGTGGCGGCGTATTCTTCTTGCGCCCTGACGAAAATATCGCTCACCAGCGTTCCCGGTTTAGTGGCAAGGTTGTACACCGCGTCTATTCGTTGCACCGCGATTTGTTTTTCGCTTAGTTCCGAAGATAACGGGCCAAAATGCACCAACCGGGTGCAATTGGCAATCAGCCCGCCGCGTTTAGCGCATAGTACTACCATTGCGTATTTTTCCAGTTTCTTTTCGGTTGGAATGGGGTGACGATATTTAAAGATGCGCTCGTCCACCGCCACCAGCGTCACGAACGGCACTAAGCCTTTCTTAAAAGTGGCCTGGGCCAGCCGTCCGGCAATTTCCCATTCGCTTAATCCTGGCGTTAAGTTTGCCACCACTTCTTCCAGCGCGTCGGCAGACTGGGCGCAAACTTCGCGGTAGCGGTCACATTCTTCGGGGGTCAGGCTGTAGCGTTCTGCGGCCAATAGTCCGTTGACTTCTTTGGCGGCATCCGACCCAAAAGACCAATCGCTGCCCAATTGTTTGCCCGTTCCACCAATCATGTCAAGCAGCAACTTCTCGCGGAGTGTGCCGCCTTCCCACCAGGGCGCGGGAACTACTTCAAAGCCCAATTCTTTTAAATTTTCTTCGTCGCTCAGGCGCGGTGCTTCAATATTATTCATAACGGCATAGCTGCTGCCATCCTTGCGGAATAGCAGCGTTGCCACGCCCATTTCGCTGGCGGTACTGACCCAATTGGTGCTGCCACCCGTAGCCCAGGCGAAATTGCTTTGTCGGCCCAATGCCAATCCATCTAGCTTGTTTCGTTCCATAAAAGCGGCTATCCGTCGTCGTTTCTCGGCTACCTCGCGTTTTTTGCTTTCGAGATTCACTTTACCCTCCTGAATAATTAAAATCTAGGGTTTTCGCTTGTCACTTTAAAAGTAGTAGCGATTTGCCCAATCGCTACTACCAGGGCGAAAGTCCTATGACTAAACCTTTTGTAGGCATGACTGCTTAAAAATTGCTGGATTTAATCATATCTTACTTGTGCTTGATTGTCACGCTCGTGCAGCCGTGCTATAATTCATTGCACTTTAGCTTATGCTCACTACTATGGCAGGAATTATTTTTAGACAGAATCAGAGGAAATAACTGGTGAATGAAAATTTCACTCAAATTTTTCAAGCGGTGCGTTCTCCTGCCGAAGGACAGCCTCAGCATTTTTTTGCCATAATTGCCTACGCCCCACCCGAAATTTCTGCCGCCGTAGATGATATTCGTAGCCGCTACGATCCAGCTTTTAAAGATGGTATTCCGCCTCATATTACAATCAAGCGCCCGGCAATCCTGACTAATCCGGCTTTGCTCTCGGCTATGAGCGGGGCTATTCGGGTGGGGCTGCAACATCTTCAGCCTTTTCAGGTCGAACTGGACGGCTATGGAGTCTTTCGCCATCCTGGTCGCAACGTAGTTTTTATCAAGGTGCGTGATGAACGTTCCTTTTGCGAATTGCATACGTCGGTTGCTGCCGCTCTTAGCAGTGTTTTGGCTGACCCCGGTCTCGACCAGTACGAAAATTCGGCTTATCATCCCCATCTTACTATCGGCAACGCCCTGAGCGACCTTGAACTTGCTGTGATGGAACACGAACTGAGTGGCGGCAGCTACCGCCTCAATTTTTCTTTTACCCTCTCCGAAATTGCCCTCTTTAGCCAACCCCCGGCCCAACCCTGGCAAACGGTTGACCGCCTCGTTCTGGGACAGGGGAGTTAAAACCTATCTCACTAGGTGGCAATTTATCGCGTCCAAGTTCAGGGTTCGATGAATCAAACCCCTACTGGGATAGGCTCTTAGCTCATAGCCTTCAGCTCTCATTTTCTATTTGCCAAATTTAAACCATCGGCTCGGCCACCCAGCAGCAGCAACTCGCCAGCACCGAAATGTTGGGGCAAATGTTGGAAATCGAGGCCATTACCGACCAAACTTTAAGCAGTGTACGGCAAAATGAAACCACTACTCACCGGCTAAGTCTATCGGTACGCGAACTAGAGGAGTCGGCTAATGCTTTCAAACTAACTATGGTCTAACTTTTCAAAACTTTTGAGTCCAGCTTGAATTTAATTTCTACCACTCTCGAATAGTTAAAGGCAGAGGCGAAATTTGTGAAAATCTCACCTTGCCTTTAACTTATTTAATAAGTTGGTTATTTCTTTACCTTGTCTAAGTATATTGCTTCGCATACAGATGATTTGCACAAATTAAATTATTCTGATAGACTTTGGCAGATTTTAGTTTTTATAAGACATCTGACCGTTTTAGTTTTAGTAATTTAGCTTATCGAAGTAACGTGGCTAGGAATTATTGAGAAAGGAGGTTCAATAATGCAGCCTACCAAATTATTATTTGTTTCAAACCATCCCATGTGGATACAAACTTTGTGCCAGGTCGCAGAAGGCTTCTCGATAAAGTTTGAAGTTACTGGAGTATTGACAGATGATGTTTTAAGTACTGAATTAAAGATAGCCTTACATACTCAGCCTAGTATTATATTTACGTTACTTGGTTTCCCTTGTGCTGGTCCCAATTATATCCGTACACTTCGTGCTACAGGTTGCCAAATACCGATCATAGCTTATTGTTCTTTCGAGGCTGTGCCTGATTTTGAAGAGTTAGTAAAGTATGACGTTCAAGGTATAGCTACTACTTCAATCAGTTTGCAAGAGCTAGAGGCATTTATTTATGCAGTAGCGGAAGGTCGCTCTGATACGTTGACTTATCAATATCAACAAATTATAAGGTCTAGTTCTCAATGTTTTGTGAAGGAATGTTTGAGTAAACGAGAAAAAGAAATTTTATGTTTGGTTGCTCTTGACTTGACCGACCAAGAAATCGCAGACCATCTACAACTCAGTGTTAAAACCATCAATAACCACCTGCGTTATATCTATGCGAAACTAGGAGTTAAGTCACGAGCAGGGGCTTTATTTAGAGCGATTATTAAAGGGAGCATAAATCCTCACACAGTCTTAGAGTCATTTCACTCCTCATAAGCTAAATACCTTTGCTAGGTGGTGTCTGATAAATCTACCTTTAGTTAAATGATTTTCTTCGCAGAAGCGACTGAGTTCAAAAGGTATAATTTTTAGTCTTTGGACTGACTTAAAGGCTCTCCGAGCCTCTCAGACTGAAATTAAAAATCATTTTGAGTGACTTTTGTGAAGAAAATTGCCAGTGCAACCTTACATTTGCCAGACCACCTATTATCTAGTCCGCATTTCTTTGAGTATCCATTGTGAGCTTTTGTCCTTGAATATGAATGAATGGAACTAGTAAACAAATCAATAGCTAGGTACTAAGTAATTTTACTAAACAAAATTACTGGATAGTTTTATTGAGTATTACTAGCCTAGTTAGAAATCGAATTTGATGCTATTCTTATATTAGGAAAGAAAACAGCATAAATCTAAAGCGTCATTATTTCGTCTTGTAAGGACTTTTCCACAAAATCTAAGATAGTTATTACATTAGCTAGATTAAAAGTTTAGGTTACTATAAAATTCACTATAGGCTGGTTAGTTTTAATATAACACAAATCTCTATGAGCCTTACTGATATTATAATAGGAAGGTTTGTAGATTTGTGAAATAATCGGTATTTAATCAGAGCGACTGGTAACTAAAATCACTAAAGGAAACTTTTTATGGTAAGAACTACTGCTCAAACTATATTAGAAGGTCTGAAATTGAAAGCCTCTATGTTAGACCTCAGTGGACAAGATTTATCAGGAATAACTCTGATAGGTCTTGACCTGAGTAAAGTAGATTTGTCAGGAGCTAAACTGATTGGAATCAAAGTAATCCAAAGTAAGTTAATTGGAGCTAAACTGATTGGAGCTGATCTGACTGGTGCTTCATTTGTTGAAACCGATTTAAGTAAAGCTAACCTGATTAGAGCCAAATTAACCGGAGCTACTCTGAGTAATATTAACTTAGCTAATAGTAGCTTAGATAGGGCTGACCTGAGCGGTGCAGACCTGAATAAAACTATATTGATTGATGCAAATTTAATAGGAGCTTATTTAGGGGGCGCTAAACTGATTGAGGCTAATTTAAATGGAGCTAATCTTAGAGAGGCCGATCTAAGTGGAGTTAATCTTAGAGAAGCCGATCTAAGAAAGGCTGATTTAAGAAAATCTAATTTAGTCGGAGCATTTTTAGGTAGCGTTAAAATGAATGAAGCTAATTTAGAAGGCGCTATAATGACTGGCGTAGATTTGAGAGAAGTCGACTTAACTGGGCTGAATTTGAGTAATGCCGATTTAAGAGGCTCGGTTTTAGTACTGACAAAATTAATAAAATGTGATTTGAGCGCTTCCGACTTTGAAGGTGCTGAACTCGTACAGGCTAACCTAACAGAAGCTAATTTAAATGGCGCAAACTTGAAAGGAGCCTTTCTAGCAGCAGCTAATTTGAAAAGGGCTAAATATAATAATCTAACAATCTGGCCTGGTAATTTTGATGTGCCAAACTCTGGGGCTATTCTTTCTGTACAAGAATAGTTCTATCCCAACTGTCCAGTTTTAAGAGTCCGGCTTTAACTTCAGTATCTAGTTCAGCATCCCTTCCAAACGGTCTTCCAAATCTTGGTAGAGTGCCTGTAGTTGGGCGATAACGTCTTCGTCGGCTTGCCAGAAGCCGCGCCCATTGGCTTCGAGCAAGCGTTTGGTTATGTTGTGGAGAGCTTGCGGGTTGGCCTTTTCCAGGCGGGCGCGCATGGTTGGGTCAAGTACAAAAGTTTTGCCTGCCTCGTCGTAAACCCAATTGTCTACCGCGCCCGTCGTGGCATCCCAGCCGAGCATGTGAGTGAAACGCATCGAAATTTCTGCTGCGCCGCTATGGTCGTATTTGAGAATATTTTCGTACCATTTTGGATTGAGCAATTTGGTGCGGTATTCCATTCGGAGCAAACTCTGGGCATCGGAGACTTTGGTTTCGCTGGTGAAAGTTTCGATATAGTTCAGGCTGACCTTGCGCCCGCTCCGTTTTTCCGCCGCCATTTTCAGCGCGCCACTGGCGCTGTAATAATGCTGCATGTCGCTCAAGCCGTACTCGACGCTATCTATCTCCTGCGCCACCTGCTCCACCGTCGTCAGCAACTTTTCAAGCGTGCGGCTGGCGTTTACGCCGTTGCGGTCTCCGCCGAAAGCGTAGGCATTGCGGCGCATAAAAACGCCGTCCAGTTCGTCGGCCTGTTCCCACGCCCCGTCCGTCACCATATCATCCACCAGCGTGCCGTGCGTTCCCGCCGCCTGAGTGAAGATACGGGCAGTCGCTTCCTCGAAACTTAGCCCGGTGGCCTGCGCTTCGCGCACATGTTTTCGGACAAAGTTTAATTCTTCCGGCTCTTCCGCCTGGGCTGCCTGCCGCACCAGCTTGTCCAGCATGTCCATGTTTAGCTGGAAAGTGTCGCGGAAAATACCACTGGCGTTCATCAGCACATCAATCCGGGGTCGGCCCAGTTCCGCCAGCGAAATCAGTTCGTATCTACCTACTTTGCCCTGTCCGTCCTTGACCGGTTTGCCACCCAGCAGCGCAATACAGACCGCAATAGCCTCGCCTTTCGTCTTGATAGTATCCAGCCCCCACAAGATTTGCGCTATCGTTTCGGGATAATGACTGTGTTCTTTCAAATGAGCCTCAAGCAGCGCGCTGGCGATTTTCTGACCACGCAGCCAGGCGGCATCGCTCGGTATGCGCCAGGGGTCGAGACTATGAATATTGCGCCCGGTCGGTAAGACCGCCAGCCCGTCCCGAATCAAGTCGCCGCCCAGCCCCGGCGGAATATAGCCGCCCGATAGTCCGCGCATCAAGTAATCCAGTTCCTGATTATTCGAGACCAACCCGCCCAACATTTGCTTGCCATAGCGTACCAGTTCGGTTGCCGTCGTGTTCCAGGCTTCGTATTTCAGGTTCAGGCTGGCAATCGGGGTGTTTTCCAGTACGGCGCTTTGCACAAATTCTTGCGCCCAGCTATCGGCCCGGTTCTTTTGTTCCAGGGCGGTGCTATCGCCACGCCGCGCCCGTTCGCACAGTAGCTCGTAATATTCCAGCGTCGCTGCCGACGCACCATCCGCCGAAACCGCCGAACCTAGCCCGGTGGCTGCCAGTGCCAGCGCCGCCAGCGAATGTCCGTTGCGTTCCAGCTTCAAGGCTTCGGTTAATAGGGCCAGTTGTTCGGACGAACCGGGCGCATCGCCCAGCACGTGCAGTTCGCCCATAATCAGCTTCTGCTCCATTTCGCCCAGATAGGCCCAGATGCGTCCGGCGTAATCCTCAAACCTTTCGCCTTCGAGTTGAGGCATATCGTCCGAAAGATGGGTCAGGGCCAGCTTTTGCCGAATCGCTTCCTCGTTCTCGTTGCTGCGCTGCCCTTCGCGGTAGTCCGCCATCAAATCTTTGAGCGCCCCAAACTCTTTGTACAATCCAGCCCGACCAAACGGCGGGATAGCGTGTCCTATAATGACCGAGTAGCCGCGCCGCTTCGCCATATTCGCTTCGCTGGGGTTGTTTATCGGGTAAACGTACAAACTCGGAATTTCGCCCATCATCGTATCGGGCCAGCAATCCGCCGTCAGGCCCACTTGCAGACCGGGCAGCCATTCCGCCGTGCCGTGCATTCCCATATGTACCAGCGCATCCGCCCCAAATTCGTGCTGCAACCAGCGATAGAACATCAAATACTGGTGGTGCGGCGCGTTTTCTTTGTCGAACAGCAAGCGCATCGGGTCGCCCGTAATGCCCAGACGCGGCTGTACGCCCACGTACATGTTACCAAGCCGGAAGCCGCCCAGCAAAATTTTGTCCCGACCCAACGGCGCAACTTCGCCCGGTGGCGACCCCCAGCGGGCCTCGACCCGCGCCTGTTGCTTCGGCGTGTTCCATTGGTAGAACTGGCTGGTCGTTACCGAAATTTTTTCGCCCACCGCATCGCGGTTTTGCGAAGCTTCTAGCCGAGTCAATATTTCAGCTTTGGTGGTTGGAATTTCGTTTTCTTTGCCCAGGTTGTAGCCTTCCGCCTTCAAGCGCTCGATTAGCTTCAAAATGGAAGCGGGAACATCCAGCAAGGCGGCGGTTGCCAGATTGCCCATGCCGGTTGGATAATCATATACAATTACACCAATTTTCTTGTCGCGGTTGGCCTTGTGCTTGAGGCGCGTCCAGCCCCGCACCACATGGGCCAATCGTTCGGCCCGGTCGGTAATTACTTTAATTTGCTGACCGCTTGCGCCACCCAGCACCACCGGGGCAATCGCGCCGTCCAGTTCGGGCAACGAGTACAAAATCAAACTTTCGAGTGGGCCGACCCCTTGCGCCTGCCACTGCTCCACTTCCTGCACCAGTAGCGGCGCACTCACTATATAGGGCGTATTCAGCTTCGAGAGCATTTCGGTAGCAACCTGTACCGACAGGCCAGGTTTGGTGCTACCCGCCGGGCCACCCACCAACGGGAAGCCCATAGTGTTCACCAGCACATCTACGCCCATTTCAGACAGCCATTCGCGCACCGCCACATGCCCCTCAACTCCCGTCACCGCTATCGGCAGCACCCGCAACCCCACCCGCTCCATTTCCCGAATCACCGGGCTGACGTAATCCTGATTAATCAGCAAGTGCTTGCGAAAAAACAATAAGCCAACCGTCGGCTGACTGATAACTGATGCACCCAAAGGGTATCCGCGACTGACAACTTTGACCCGTCCAGTCTTTTTCTCCCACTCTAAATATTCTTTCGGTTTGGTGACGAAGCGGTCTAAATCGGGATGCCAGAAGCTCATCGAGGGCAAATCGAGCGGCTCTTCGATTTTGCCGACGGGAAATTCATAAACTTCGCGGGCCAGATAGCGCAACATATTAAAGACGTTCTGTTCGCAATTGTTCGTCCAGTAGGTGCTGATGGTCATCCAGCGTTTCATATCCGCCAGCTTGTTGGGCATAAACTTCATCAAGCGGTTGGTGAATTTTTGCAGCTTGATATAGCCGTAAAAAGCGTCTTCCTCGCGCCCACCTACCAGCAAATTCGCCAGCGCTTTGACCGGCTTGGGCATTTCGCCTTTGCTGCCATCAGCCTTTTTGAGCGAATAAATGCCGACCCGGTTCAATCCCATAATTTCGGGCATACTCTCGAAGACTAGCACCGTTTTTACTTGGGCCTGCTCTACTGCCTCTGCCAACCAGACTGCCAACTCGCTGCTATGAATCAAACTGGCAAAAAAGCAGTCGCTCCTGGCAATCGCCGCCCTTAACTCATCCGGCCTGCGATTTATATCTATCTCGGCGAAAACTTGCAACTCAAAGCCGGGGCAATCCTGGCTCACCCGCCGCCCGATGCTGTTCAAAAAGCTCAGGTTGTATTGCTCCATCCCTACAACCATCGTCATTCGCACGGTTTTTTTCGGCGTGATCGTATTTCCGCTTTGCTTTTTCTCTTTCTCAATCCGCCGTTTGTCGCTCGTTTGCGTTGCCATGAGCAATCCTTTTTATTGATAGTTATCAGTTTTCAGTCGTCAGTTTTCAGTAAAATTCCGGGTGTAAAGCTGCATCATTTTGTTGAAATTTGTACCTTGTGTAAACCCGCCCAGGAATGAATTACTGGCACCTTGTATCTAGTGGTTTGAAAACCACTGGATACAAGGTGCTTAATGAGCTTAACATATTTCAACATCACCTCAACTCATACCAAGTCTGGATGGGTCGTGGTTATTCAAGCGAGTTGGGCGAATGCAATTCGCCCCTACGAATAGTCACAACCATTTAAGAACGGGTCTAACAATCGTCACGCCCCTTTACGGGGGTGAGATACGAAGTATCTCGGTCTACCGTGTTGAACCATTCTTTGAGTTCAGTCGGAGATTCTTCGTATCTCAGAATGACACTCTATCAAATTATTAGACTGGCTCTGAGACTTGGTATTAATTGTATCCAATGTTTTTAAAACCACTTGAGCGACGGAGCCAGTAATTCAGCCCGTAGGGTTGTCCTGGGCGGGCTTCACTCGCGTATTAAATCTAACTTTAAACCCTTAACTTGATATGTCTGGCGTATCCAAATTTGCCCTAAAACCAACCCGACATAAAGCCAAAAGAAATGCCTTAACGATAAGTCAGTTTTTGGCCGAACAGAATCGAATATAATAAAATCGTCGAAAAATGAGCCACATTAATATTATAAACATGCTCAAACAAGCCGCTTGTAGTCCCAACTACAAACTATTCAACTCAAAACTCAAAAACCGCCCTGAAGGGGCGGCCCTTGAATTTAATAACTCAAAATTCAAAACTCAAAACTTCTCAAAAACGTGTTCCATCAGGTTTGAGAGCGATTCGTCGGGGTAGCGCTGGTCGAGTTCGCGTAGCTGGCGCAGGGCGCGAATGAGGGTATGAATTTGCAGGCGGTCAAGCATATCGCGCCCGCCCAGTTGGGCGAAGCGGCGGAGCAATAAGCGGCGATTGTAGAGGGCATAAAACTGGCTGGTCTGAGCCAGCGCGTTAGCAATCTGGCGAGCCTCGTCCGGGCTGGGGCAATAATAATCGAGCCACCAGCGCAATTGTCCGCCGTCGCGGTCATCGGCGTAGCGATTAATTAAATACGAAAGCTGTACGACACCGCCAACCTTGCTCAAAATTTCCCAGCGCTCCAGAAAAGGCAGTGGGCCAAAGCCGGGCAGTTCCATCAACTGATCAACCATCTGCTGCCCGGTGAAATGCGGGTTGAAATCGAACGAGCGCCGCCCGAACTCTTGCTCGGTCATTATCGCCAGCCCTTCCTGCACAAACTCGTCCGACAGATTGTAATAGCCCTGGCGGTAGTGCATTTCGTGGGCGACTTCGTGAATAACCAGGTTCAGCGTTTCGGACTCTGCCACCAGCCCCAAACAAATAGTTGCCCCGATATGGGGATTGAAAATGCCGTAATGGTCGTTCTTCACCATACGATTAAAAAAGCGCACCTCGCTAAAGTGCAGACGACGGCGCAGCAAATCGGGCGGACACTCGATGCCCCAGAGTTGACGCACTCGCCGCTTCGTTTCATTGATAATTCGCTCGAAATCGTAGCTAAATTCGTTGACTTCCAGCCGGTAGCCGCTCAAATCGTCGTATTCGGTATTTTTGTAATTGCCCTTTTCTACCAGCCCTAGACGCATAAATTTCTCTTTCTATGTGATTACTCCGCTTAGTGTAGGAATGAACCGCCAAGACGCAAAGAACGCCAAGAATTTTAGTTATATTTCTCCGTTTTCTAAGCTGTATAGTGAGCTATTACCGTTTTATTCCAGCTCTCGGCCTATTTTTTCGGTTTTGTGGCGGCAAAATCGAAGCGCACAATTGAGTCTATTATACGCATCTTGCCCAAAATCCCGGTAGGATAAACTACAAACTACCCGTTTTTTGTGTTTTGCCGCCATCTTTTTCAATAATATTAACTTTACATAATTATAATAAAAGATAAATAAAATGACTTTTGTTATAATAAATTCAGTTTTGCACTAAAGTCGCTAACATCACGACTTGCCGCTGTTATGCTAACGAACGAAGCATCACAAGTATAAAATTAAAATCGGTGTAGGAGGGGGCTGCGCCCTCGATTTGTCCTATATCACAAAAAATCGAGGGCGCAGCCCCCTCCTACACCGATTTTACTTTTCTTTGAACGTTAAGTAGACTGCAAGTCTGTCCTGCGTCAGCTTGACAGTCGGGCGGCGTAATGGGGAATGTAATTGAAAATCAGGTGAAACAATGCGATTTATCGGGCTGGATTTGGCCTGGGCGAGCCGGAATAATACTGCCGGAGCGGTGATTGAGTACGAGCCGGAAAGCACCGAGGATGGCGGACGCTTGATTGAGGGGCGGGCTACGCTGGGCGACAACGCTGCGATAATCGAGTTTGTGCGGGCTAACGCACCGCCTGCACCCGCTCCGGCCCTGATTGCGATTGATGCACCTCTGGCTGTACCAAACTTGAGCGGCGCTCGGCCCTGTGATTTGGCGCTGACCCGCATTTTCGGCAAATATCAGGCCGGAACGCACCCGGCGAACCGCACTAATCTGGGGCGCTACGGTATTCCGCCCGGTGATATTCGGGGCGAAACGCTGGCCCGGCAGTTAGTGGAAGAACTCAGTTTCCGGCACGACCCCCAAGTAGCGTTGCGCCAACCAGTCCGTCAGTTTTTCGAGTGCTACCCGCACCCGGCCATGGTGGTGCTTTTCAAGCTCAACAAAACTTTGAAATACAAGCGTAAATTACGCAGCCTGAACAATGACCGTCACGCCGAATACGAGCAACTTCAACGTTTGCTGGGTTCGCTATCCGACGCGGAAACTAGGCCGCGCCTGGAAATTCCCGCCGAGCTACGTAGCCGTGATACTCGCCAACTAATCGGGGCAGCGCTCAAGCATTACGAAGATTTGCTCGACGCAATAATGTGCGCCTACATCGCTTTTTATCACTGGTGGTGGGGCGGCGAGAAAACTCAAATTTTCGGGGATGTAGCTTCCGGCCATATTGTTACGCCGATTACGCCTGAACTGCGGGCTTTGATTTAGAATTCACCACAGATCCAACGGAGAAACACGGAGAATTAAGCGTCCCAAAACCTAAAGTTATTAAAAGTAGTAGCGATTTCAATCGCTTTGTCTTAGGCGCTAGTCCCAAAGCGATTGAAATCGCTACTACGGGAGCGAAATTTTAATCTTTCTAGTCAGGGCTTAGTTCGCCCAGGACGGGCTGCACCGCTAGACGGTGAAACCATTGGTTTATCTGTTCGGCGCTATAAGGTAAATCGTGTTCCAGCCACCAGACCAGCAGACCTATCATAGAACTTGCCATAGATTGCACCAATATTTCAAGAGGCGCTTCGCCGCCTTGTTCACCGGGCCATATCTGGCTCATGTGCTGGCGCAGTAACTCAGTAAAACTATCCTGAAACTGCCGGATAACCCAGGCTTCGCCGTCTTTGCCGATGAGTGCTTTGTACAAACGGTGGTTACTTTGGGCGTGCTGGAACAAAAACAAAGTTCCTTCGACCCTGATTTCATCCGGGTAGCCCTTTAACTGGGCCTGCCGATTTTTGTGCCTGATTCTTTGGAACTGCTCATCAAACTTGTCGCGCAACTTCTCAAAATAGCTTTTTAGCAGATGGTCTTTATCCAAAAAATGAGCATAAAAAGTTGAGCGCCCCACGTTAGCCCGGTCAATAATATCCTGGACGGTAATATCGGTGTAAGCTTTTTCCAGAAGTAATTCTTCCAGTGCCGCCATCAAAAGTTGCTGGGTGCGGCGAATTCGTCGGTCTTTCAGCTTATTCTCGTCGCCATTTTTTAGTGTTGGGTTTTGTGTGCTTACTTCCATACAATTTTGTACCTTTTGTTCAGTAACTGACATTCCGCCTTAATTTGGTTATTGACCTTTGCCACAATTGCCATTATAACAATAATGAACAACCTGTTCAATATCGTATGATGTGTTCTGTTAAAACCTGTTAAAAGGAAAGAAATAATTATGAGTGGATTACATGCCCATTCTCAATCTGCCACGCCCACCACTGAGGGTGTTCTTATTCGGCAGGCCCGTTTTTACAATACTGTATTCAAGTGGTTGCTACAAAAGAGTGAAGCGACCATCTTAAGTCTGGCTGGCGTAAAACCGGGCGCAACGGTGCTGGATGTTGCTTGCGGGCCGGGTAGCCTGACTATTGCTGCCAAAAAGCGGAGCGGGTCGGGCGGACAGGTCTATGGAGTGGATGCCTCGACCCAGATGATTGAGGTAGCTCGCCACGAAGCGACCCACGCCAAACTGGATGTTAATTTCCAGGTGGGGCTGGCTGAAAAATTGCCCTTTGAGGGCGAGAAATTCGACGTGGCGTTAAGTCGTTTGGCCTTTCATCATTTGCCGGGGGAGCTAAAAAATCGGACGCTAGACGAAATTTACCGGGTACTAAAACCGGGTGGAGTTTGTCTGATAGTAGATTTTGAGCCGAATAGTATGCCCGGCCCAAAATTTTTAAGAGCGCATCTGTCTGGGATGCACGGAATGATGAAGGTAGATGTGCGCCAGTACGCACCGCTTTTAGAAGCAAGCAGGTTTAGCGAAATCGAATGCGCCCCGACTGGGCATCTTATGCTTTCTTACGTGAAAGGTCGCAAGACTTTTTTGACTCAGTAAAGTGGACTGGCTCTCCGGGCAAGCCTAACCTTTTAGGCTTGCCCCTTAATCTGAGCCACTGCCTGATCGAAGACGCGCAAAACCTCTGCCACAGCATCCGAAGGGAGGTCACGGCTCAGGTGGGTGCGGAAATGTTCTAAAAAATTTTGAATCGTAACCGGGCTAATTTGGCGTGAAGCGAGCAATTGTTCGAGCCATTTTAATTGGCTGCCGAGCAGTTGCGGGCGGTCAAATTTAAGCGCGCCCAGCAGTACATCACGCAAACTGGTAACACCCTGCTGCGCTAACTCAGTGAGGCCATTGCCAAAGCGCTCTACCAGTAGTGGGTCTTGCTGGTAGAGGGCAACGACTTCATTTACCAGCGAAGGTGTCATCTGGTTCAGCTTCGCCCTTACCGCCTCATACTCTTTGCGTTCCATAGAACAGAACCTTTCTCAGGGTAGCTTATTTCCCCGAAACAGCTACTTTAAGTTTTGGGGCGGCCCCAACTGCCTGATCGAATAAGGTCACAACTGCTTCGGCATATTCTGGTGGCAAATCCCGGCTCAAGCGAAACCGATAATGCTCCAGGTGCTTTTGGACGGTTTGCAAATTAAAGTTGCGCGCTTCGGCCACTTCAGTCAGCCAATTTATTTCACGACCAAGTAATTGCGGAAAATTGAGCAAAATTGCGCCCAGCAATATATCGCGTAGTCGGATAACTTCTTGCTCGACAATATCGGGTAATCTATTGCCAAAGCGCATTACCAAATCGTTATCGGCCTCAAATATTGCTAACACCTCGGCCACCAGCGACGGAGTCATCTCCAACAATTTTGCTTTTACTACCGCATGTCGTTTCTGGTCCACACTCTCCACCTCCATTTTAGGAGTTTCAAGTTCCAGGTTTCAAGCTAAGAAGGAAATCCATTGACGGAGCAATGTCATACAAAGATAACCTACTCCCCTAACCTGGAACTTGAAACCTGGAACTTGAAACTTTTTATTGAGCGAGGAGTACTCGCGTTGGCGCACCGTCGCCACCCGTTATTTTGAGAGGCAGCGCCATTACGGTGTATTCGCCCGGCTCGATTTCGCCCAAATCCAGTCCTTCCACCACCACAATATTAGCCCCAAGCAAAATTTTGTGGACGGGATGCTCGTCCGGCGCATCGAAGCGCTCAACCGACAAATAATCCACCCCGACCAACTTTATACCATGCTCAACCAACCAGTGTGCGCCGCCTTCGGCTACTGCGATAAATTCTTTGTGGAAAGTATTTGGGTCATTTTTCCAGTGCTGTGAATTGGTTGTTTTAAATAGAACTCGTTCGGTTCCGGCGGGTAGCTTCGCTTCTTCCAAATCTTGCGCCCCGATGTGATGAGTAATTTTTAGCTCAATTACCTGAGCCGTACCAACCAGTGCGTCCAGTGGCACCTGGTCTACTCCGTTCATGCCGTCTATAAAATGATGTGGTGCATCCAGATGTGTGCCAGTATGCGCGCCCATCACCAGACGACTAACGTTTGCCACCGCCCCTTTGCTGATTTCGCTGGCGGGCTGAATATCCACCGCCGGGTCGCCCGGCCAGACCGCCATCGCATTGCTGATAGGTAGACTTATATCGTAGACGTGCTGAAAGTTCATTAGCAGTTCCTTTAGTTGTCAGTTGTCAGTTTTTATAACTACTCACCGTCGTCACGCCCCTTTACGGGGTGTGAGGTACGAAGCATCTCTGCTTGCCCAAGTCAAATGCTGTGCGTAAAGCCGAGACCCTTCCTTCATCAGGGTGACAGTCACGGTGGCTAAGTAGTTACGTTTTTTGACTAATAACTGACCACTGACGACTGATAACTGACCACTGATAACTGATAACTGACAACTACCTCTTGTACTTACGTTGCCAGGTGCGTTTTTTGCCGTAAGAGGTACGGCCTGAGCGTACCAAAAACCAGGGTATCAGCAGGACGATTGCGCCAATAATCGCCGGAATGAACGGGAATTCTAACAGGCGTATATCATCCAGGAAATTCAAAATCACGTCGAAGAACCACCAGCCGATTAACGCGCCAGCAAAAGCAACCAGCACCGCCACAATAATACTCGGCTTGAGCAACTTACGGTTGGCTAATTGTTCGGAACCGACCCCACCGACCAGCCCAACTATTAACAAACCAATTAAACTTTGTAATGTAATAATCATAGCAGAAAATAATCCTCCTGGTATATTATTGGCCCTTCGCCTTGAAAATCGGCGAAATTTTTCAAGGTGAAGGTAAGAACTTTATAAGATTTTGAATTAAGCCAGGTTTAGTCCGGCAGAAATATTTTAAGAGCGGCGCGATATTCGCCAACCTTCAGGCCGCGCACGTTTCGCAAAGGCTTGACCTGCTGTGCCTCGAACGCGGCAATTTCGGCTTCATCCAGTAGCCCGGTCTGGCGCAGGGCCGCGGCCAGGATTACCGGGTGAGCGCGATTTGCCCCGTCGGTTACTTTCATCGCCAGTCCCAAATTGCGTCCCGGAAAACCCATGCACCAGACCGCTTCGGCTCCAACCTTGCTAAAAACTCGGCCCGGTGCCGCTTTCATCAAATCGGTATCGCTACGGCCTGTCCCACCGACCATAAAAGGATGAGCCATCATCGCATTAATTATACGCTTTACTGCCGCCGCGTGTTTCGGTTTTCCGGCCTGTTCCCAGTAAGTTGGGTCAGCGAACCGGGCAAACCCGGTTGCCATTTGCCGTACCGTAACCCCAAAACAGACCACGCTACAGCCATCTACGCCCGTCGCAATTTCAGACGCGGGCAAGCCGCAAAATTCGGCCACCAGTTCCAAAATCCATTTTTGCAAGGGGTGTTCCGGGTCGGCATAATTTTCGGTGGGCCAGCCCATGTGTTTGCAAACCAATAGCATCCCGGTATGCTTGCCACTGCAATTGCTGTGTAAATTGGAGGGGGTGCGGTGGTCGCGCAGCAGCGTATTGGCGGCAGGCTCGTAATAGGGCAGGTGCGCCCCGCACAATAGTTGCTCCGGCGATAGTCCGGCCCGTTCCAACATTCCGCCGACTACCCGCACATGCTCATCCTCGCCATTATGCGAGGCACAGGCTACCGCCAGTTCCTGTTCGCTCAAACCAAAATGATCGGCTGCGCCACTTTCGATTAGTGGTAGCGCCTGGAATGGTTTGGCGGAGGAGCGGAGGAAAGTTGGCGCAGTATCCTCCGGCCCGGTTGCCGCGACCAGTTGCCCGGCAGGATTAACAATCGCCAGGTAGCCATAGTGACGGCTTTCGCTCAGGCTGCCGCGCACGACCTCGGCTAAAAGGTTTATCGCTTCCAAAATAATCAATTTCCTTTTCTTTGCTTACTTCATTTTCTGTAATTACTCATCACCAGATTCAAGTTCACCACGGAGACACAGAGACACGGAGATAAAGCCAGGTTTAATTTTTCTCTGCGTCTTCTGCGATGAGTAATTACAATTTTATTTTTTTTTGTCTTTGTCTGCTATCCTGAATAAGTCAGGTTCAAATTAATATTATATTACAAATTGCCGGGCGATGATAACACAAAATTGTTCGGGGAGTCGGTTTGCGATGCCTGAAATGATAGGGTATATTGCGCCTGATGAATTGGTGGTTACTCAGGAAGGAGCGCAAGGTGGCAAATTTTACCAAATATCTGACTTTTAATACCCGGCACGAGCATGAATATATTAATATGACGCTGGAAGTAGCCGAGGCAATTGAGGAAAGCGGCATAAAAGAAGGGTTGGTTTACGTCGGTAGTATGCACATTACCAGCTCGGTTTATATAAACGACGCGGAAAGCGGCCTGATTCAGGATATTGAGGCGTGGCTGGAAAAATTAGCTCCGGCCCGCCCCGATTACAAGCATCACCAGACTGGGGAGACCAACGGCGATGCCCACCTCAAAAATCTGATAATGGGCCACTCGGTGACTTGTCCGATTACCAAAGGCAAGCTCGATTTTGGCCCCTGGCAGCAAATTTACTATGCCGAATTCGATGGGCGACGGCCCAAGCGGGTTATCATCAAAATTCTGGGCGAGTAACATTCGCCCAAACTATTGGATAGAATCAAAAGAGGCACTCCCATAAAAAAGTGCCTCAATTAGCTTGCTCTTTGTAACCTAACAAAATTACCTGTTAACTCACTTTGCGATGTATATTCCTCTGATTTGAAATTTTTCCCATTGCTTCCGAAGCTCTTAATTGGGCTTCAGCTAGTTTTTCCATTGCCTGTTTTTGAGCTTCAATGAACTCCGAGGAAGCTTTCATAGAATCTAAAACAAAGCGGCCTACAAAATCAAGTTCAGAGGCCAGAGAACTACGTTGTTCTATGCTTTTCAATTGCTCAACTGTTTCAGTAGGGTGTGCTTGTGGAATGGGAATATTATTTTCTCGTGCTGTTCTAAGCCATAGCTCTTTTGCAACTAACACTTCCTCTACTGCTTCTTGATGGGTATCACCAAAAGCACTGCAATCCTTGAGAGCAGGAATGTCAGCAACATAACATTCATCTTCTTCACTGTAAAAAACTACAATTGGATATTCAGTTGCTTTAGTCGCTGTCGCTATCGTCGTCATCGTCACCACCTAACTTTAGTCCATAAGCTTTAATCTTACCTACCAGTTGTTTTACCTGATATGGTTTAGCCTCGCCGTTTTTGGGCTGTAAGTTAAGCATTTCCGTTGGTATCTAATATCTGCCAAACTGACATTAATATCGGTTTGCTCAAATATACCAATATAGTTTTTTTAGTGCTGGAAATTGTAACCCAAACTTACTATCAACCTACACATGTTTATGTAATTTAATTCTATCATTAACTCTATTTGAAAGTCAAGGACGAATGAATAACTGGGTGTGCGTCAATTTTTTGCAATACCCGACCATTTATGGCTGACTCTTACCCACATCTGAACCCGGACATGAATGTCCGGGCTAAAAAAGGCTGGTTTATTTCTTAGCCCGGACATTCATGTTAGTGTTGGGAAACCTAAGAATATTAGGAAAAGGGTCACGAAGCTGGGCCGCTT
>JBBQXW010000033.1:0-35689 GCA_038209275.1 Chloroflexia bacterium
CGTTGCGAAAGACCACGCGGCGTGGCGGGCATTGCCCGACCATCGGCGGCACTATCCTGGACTGCCGAAGTACCCAGTCCTTCTTCGCCACCGGCATCAGCGCTGCCACTGGTCGGCGGAATAGTTAATTTAGGGACAGTCGTTTTGGTAGCGGCAATAGTGGGGACGGTTGCCGTCGCTACGCGAGGCTCTTTCTTGCGCTGGTGCAGTTGTTTCTCTTTTTCCCAGGCAGCTTTGGCTTTTGGATATTCTCTGGCCCGCCAGATACCACCGCGTACCACAAAATAAATTACCAGTGCCGCCGCCACATAAAGCCAGATGCGGGCATTCATCGGTTGCAGGTTAAATATCCGGCAGAAGAAGAAAAACAGGCCCAGCGAAAAAGCAATTGCGCCGTTGCGGGTGGCCCGATTAATCATGGTGTAATTCAGCAAATTATCTCTGAAACGATACTTGCCATAGAAATAGAAGAAGTTACAGACAATTGCGCCAATGAGAAAGACGATCAGGAAAACCAGCGCCCAGGGAAAATAAACATCCCAGTTCGTACTAATCGCTTCGGATGGCGTGCTGAATAGATAACCAATGTCCAACGGATTGCCCGGCGGCGGCACGATTTTGAAGTTGTAGCTACCGGCGGTAGTAGTACCATCGCCTTGCGAAACCACGCTATACTCCACCGAATAATCTGCCGGAGCAAGATTGCGGTTAAGTTCAACCGAGATGGTCTTATCGTTGATTGTTACTGTACCCCGGTCAGCCCGGCTACGTACCGTATCCACCACCGTCAGGGTGCTACCCTCCGGCTTCAGTGCTTCACTAAAAGTAAGCGTAACCCGCTCCGGCGCAGTGTTGTTCTTGAAAATCTGGTTATCGGTTGGGGTACGGCTGCCCAATTGGGCCTGCGCCAGCACAAAACTCTGACTTAAAACAAATATCAGGCTGGCAATTAACACCCCAAGCAAGGGCAATAAGTTTCGTTTCACTCTGTTTGACATTTAAATTATGAACCTGCTGGACTGACTGGAGTCCCTTTCTAAAATTTTTATCGTTTGTGGGGCTATTTTATCAGCTTTCGCCCCGATTAGCAACCAGCCTTAAATTAGCGAGTGCGCGTCAATTTTTTGCAAAACCCGGACATGAATGTCCAGGCTAAAAACGGGCAGCTCGTTTATTTTTAGCCCGGACATTCATGTCCGGGTTCGCGTGGCCCTGGGGCAAAAACCTGACGCACACCTTAAATTAGCTTTCATTTATGATGCGCTCATTTTGCTGGACAGTTCAAACTCAAAACTTAAACCATTTAAAAGCTAAAGCCTGAACTTGAAACAGTTACTTCTGGTAGAAAAAGACCCCATAGACGTTTTCTTTGATGGCTTGCAAACATTCTTCGAGGTGGCCTGCTACTTCTAGTTCCTGCCATTTGCGGTTGTCGCGGTAATAGGCCAAAATGAAGAGGCTGCTTTGATTATTCTCAACCGGGCTGACCCGCGCCCAGGGTGTGTAATGCCCACGCCACTGCTCCACTCCGTCCGGCACGACGTATTCGTAGAGCGTCAGAGTTCCCCGACGCTCCTCGCCCAAAATATCGGCCCAGGCCGGGTCTGAGCCGACAAATTCCTGTGTCCGGGCCAACAATTCGCTAACTCCTACAATCCGCATAGACTTCTCCGACAGAACTTTCGCTTACCAGCTTAAAAATAGTAGCAATTGATGGTCTTTAAGAATTAAATCCGTAAACAACGCAACCAATGTAGGAGGGGGCTGCGCCCTCGATTTGTACTCAAGCCAGACCTTTTCGAGGGCGCAGCCCCCTCCTACATTGGTTTACGGCTTATTTTGTTAAAAAGTATCAATCGCTACTACCAAAGCAAAGCAAAAGCCCTATCCAAAATTTTGAGAGAAAGTAATCAGGCGACGGCTTCCTCTCTCGTGGTAGTGGTTGCGGTCTCTTCCTCTGGCTCCCCTTCGATAGTAACTTGCGGAATCCAGTCGAGGAATTTGGGCATGTACCAGTTCCAATCACCTAACAACTTCATGGTGGCAGGCAGTAGTACACAGCGAATAACCGTTGCATCTACAAAAACCGCCACCGCCAGACCCAGGCCCAGTTGCTTGATAATCACCAGTTGCAAGGTGACAAAAACAGCGAAGACCACTACCATAATCGCGGCAGCGCTGGTAATTACGCCGCTCGTAACGCTGATGCCTTTGGCAACCGCTTCGTTGGAAGTTGCGCCTTTGTCCTTCGCTTCCTTGATACGGGTCAGGATAAATAAGTGATAATCCATGCTCAGGCCGAACAGGATAGTGAAGATAAAGACTGGCACCCAGCTTTGGATTACCCCAACGTTTTTGATGCCCAGTTCCTCATCGAGCCAACCGTCCTGGAAAACCAGTACCATCACGCCGTAAGCCGCGCCCGTCGAAAGCAAATTCAGGATAATGGCCTTAATCGGGATAACAATCGAGTGGAAGGCCACCAGTAGCAGCAAGAAGCTCAGCCCCAGCACAAAGCCGAAGACTAGCGGAATGGCATCGGTGTAAATCTTAACTATATCGAGGCTAAAGGCGGCGCTACCTGATACATAAGCGTTCGCCCCGTTCAGGTTGCTGAAGTAGGCCGGAACAAGCTCGGCACGAGTTTTCTTGACCAGTTCCAGATTAGCCGCATCGTTACGGCTACCCGCCATAGTGAAAGAAACCCGCGTCACTTTGCCGTTGGGCGACATGACTATATCGCTCGGTTCGCTCAACCCCTTCACTTTGAGGGCGGCTTCCCGGAATTTTTCGATGGCAGACTTAACTTCGGGGCGGTCAGCTTCCGTGACCATCACGTTCATTTTGAGGGTCGAACCTTGCGGCCACTTTGCAGTCATATAGTTGATAGTTTTGACCCCTTCCAGCGAGTCGGGGAAACTTTCAACATCAATCTGGCCTAACCGCAGATGCAATACGGGCGAAGCCAGCGCCAAAAGCAAAACTGCCGTAATCAGTACCAAAGGCAACGGGCGGCGCATTACCTGGTGAACCAGCTTGCTCCAAAAACCACTACCCTCAGCCCGGTCACGCCCGAAATAGGGGATGCGCCCCCAGTTGATGCCGTTGCCCATAATCGCCAGCGTCGCAGGCAAAAAGGTCAGGCTACCCACGATAGCAAGCAACACCACCGCAATAGTGCCGAGGGCCATCGAGCGGAAAAGCGGGTCTTCCAAAAAGAATAATCCGGCTACCGAAATCGCTACCGTTACGCCACTGAAAAAGACTGCTCGACCCGCCGTGCTGCTGGCAACCTCAATCGCTGCCATTTTATCCCGGCCATGCCGCCGTTCGGTGCGAAAACGGGTTATCATAAAGAGCGAATAGTCTACTGCTACCGCCAGCCCAATCAGCACAACTAATTGGTTAGCGTAGGAACTGACCGGGTTAACCAACTGGCTATAGATAGCCAGCAAACCAAAAGCCGCCAGTAATGCGCTTACTGCCAGAACCAGCGGCACTACCGCCGCCGCTACCGCTCCAAAGGCAATCAGCAAAATCAAAAAGGTAAGCGGAATAGTCAGCTTGAGCGAGTCATCCAGGTCACGGCTAACCAGTTCGTTAATCTGGTCATTCAACCAATTGTAGTTCAAAACGTTAAACTGGTAATCGGGATACTGAGCCTTGAGGTTGTTCAGCACCGCCTTGACGGGGGCTTGCTTTTTCTCGACCTGTTTGTCGTTGCCGGGCGTGGTTGCCACGATTCGCACGCTTGTGCCGTCTGGCGAGACCAACCCAAAAGTGGGCGGCACCGAGAACGGGTCAACTACCCGCGAAAAAGTTGGCGCGGCCTGTCCATTTTCGGCGTAAGTAATCCCGCGTAAATTTTCCACTATTTTCGCGATGGTGGCTTTGTAAGCCGGATCGCTGGTTTTAATGGTGGGATGGCTAAGTACAACGTACATATCCTGCGAGGCTTCCAGCGTTACCCCGGCGTTGTAGACTTGCCGGGCTTTGTCGGCTTCGGTCTTTTCCAGCCCGCCTGTACCGTTAGGGCTATCGGTTTTAGGCCCGCCCATCGCCAGACTGACCCCGAAAATGCCGATAGTTAAGACTAACCACAAACCAAAAACTAACCAGCGATGCCGGGCGCTCCACATCGCCACTCGCACGGTAGCGGGTTTTCCACTTTTCGACTCGCCCGATTTTACTGCTTGCTCCAAAATTCTTCTGCTCCATTAACTATTGATAGCTGTTGATAATTTTTTATTATTGCGTCTTTGCAAGATACAATTCGCTTTGGGCAGCAAAAGCTTCAGGTAAGCTATACCTTTACCCTGGGTATCTTCTGCCTCAACCCAACCAGCGCCAGGCTTATTTTACCACAAAGATTTAAAGAACAGCGCACAGAATGGGTGAGCGTCAGTTTTTGCAAAACCCGGACGTTCACGTCCGGGTTGGCTTGACTAGTGCAAAAAATTGACGCGCACCCGCACAAAATTAAGTAGTTCCTTATCGTTGGCAAGGTATGCTAAAATTAAACTGCTTCCAAAAACTATTAAAAAGCGGTTTGCCAATGAAATAAACGGGAAAGGAACAATAATTTATGAGTGAGTATATGGATAATAATCGAGAACTACTGGTGCAGGGAGTGCAGGCACTAATGAGCGGGCGGCGCGAAGAAGCGCAAGGCTTACTCATGGCCTATATTGAGCAGAATGAGAAGAGCGAGGAAGGCTGGCTCTGGTTAAGCGGTGCAGTAAACGACCCCGAAGATATTGAGGTAGCACTCCAAAATTGTCTGTCGGTGAATCCGAACAACCAGCGCGCCCGGCAGGGATTGGCCTGGTTGGAACAGCACAAGTAGGGAGAAGGAGAAGGAGAAGGAAGTTGAGCCATTCGTTAAGTAGCTATTAGTCGGTTTTCGGTTTTTAGTGTATTGTGAACTCAATCTTAATAATCACCACAACACCACTATGTTACAATGAGAATAGCTCAAACTAATTTCGATTACAGAGCTTTACGAGTACATTTTAAATCCCAGATTTGACACGCAAACAGCCAAGCTATGGTTTTCTTTTAAATATATACTGTCAAAGCTCACAAACCGAGGTTTTTCAAGCCTAAAAACCTCAGACAGAGACCGTTGATAGTATAGTTGTCTTTTTCAAGGAAAGTTTAAGTAATGTCGTACCAGCTTTTAGTAGAATTAATAGAAAAACATAAAATCCAGATGGCTACCAGTATAGCCCGGCAAGCAGTTAGGCTCAAAGTAATTGATGGTTCACAAATTCAGCTTGATATTGAAGGTTTCGCAAATTCTCTTAGTATGATAGCTACTTATATCCGCGATAAGAATATTAAAGAGTGGCAAGCTTTCGTCGAACAGGTTACTAAATATCAAATTGCACGGGGCGTACCAGATACTAGCGCCCTGGAAATAGCCGACTTTATGATTCAAAATATTAACGAGCTAGTGGAAGCCGAATTAAAAGGCCCGCAAAACAAAGCCCAGCGCGAGAAATTTCAGCAACGTGTCCAAACCATGCATTCGCTGGGCCAGGTTATGATTCTGGTAACTCAAATCAAAGAGCGCGGAAATCTACCTAAAAGATAAATTAGTACAGTGCGTAACCATCTCACAGCAAACTGGACAAATAGTATTGAGGAAGGCTTGCAGCGAGGTTGGCTTATTTAAGTTTTTATCAATAAGGAGGTACTAAAGTGCAATTCACACGAGTAACAATTGACCCTGAGCAGATGGGCGGCGTACCGTGTATTCGGGGTTTACGGGTTCCAGTCGCTACAGTGGTAGGAATGATGGCTCAAGGTATGACCGAACCAGAAATTCTGGCAGCCTATCCTGATTTAGAACAGGAGGATATTCGTGAAGCGTTAGGCTATGCCGCAGAAGCAGTCCGAGAACGTCAGCTTCCTTTGTTAGCCGCGTCATGAAGTTTTTAGTTGACCAGGCATTATCAATTCAGGTTGCAGAAGGGTTGCGTCAGAATGGACACGACGCAATACACGTCAGAGATTATGGAATGCAAAAGGCCAGTGACGAAGAAATTATGGTTCGGGCTGATGCTGAAGACCGAACCATAATTTCCGCTGATACTGATTTTGGTACATTGCTGGCACTTAGCCACGCAACCAAGCCTTCAATTATTTTATTCAATACCAACTACGTCAAGCGACCAGATCAACAGCTTGCTTTATTAAACTTGAACTTACCAAATATTGAAAAGGCGCTGCAACAAGGTAGTGTAGTAGTCTTTGAAAGTACGCGCATACGTGTTCGCAAGTTACCTATTGGTGGCTCAACTCCCTAAGATCGGCTCGGCTATCTTATTTCTTCGGCAGCATTATTGACACTGCTGGCAATCGCACGAGCATCGGCGCGGGGCAGATAGATGTAATGACCGCCGAGTTTGCGGGCGAGATTGGCGGCTTCGCCTTTGCTCAGAAAGCTGGTTTGAGTATCGAGAACGACGGTAGATAGCCCTTCGCTGGCAAGTAGGCTGGCGAGTTGCTCGATTTCCTGGGCGGCCTGGGATTTGCGCTCGTCTTTGGACAGGCTGCTGGTTTCGTCGCTCTCCTGCAAAAGCACGTTGCCGCGTCCGTCGGTAATGAGAATGACCATCGTTTTGTTGATACCCTGCCGACGAGCGCTTTCACTCATCCGCCACGCCGACATCAGGGCCGAGGCCAGAGGTGTACCACCACCAGTCGGCAATACATCCAACGAGCGTTTTGCCAGCTCGACGCTCTGGCTGGGCGGCAGCAAAATTTCGGCCTCGCGGCCTCGGAAAGAAATCAGGGCCACTTTGTCGCGGTGGACATAAGCCTGTTGAAGCAACTGAGTAACCGCGCCTTTGGCCTCGCGCATTCGGTTGAGCGCCATCGAACCACTGGCGTCTACCACAAAGATAAAAAGCACCCCCGCTTTGTCTTTGTAGCGTTTGAGGCGCAAATCATCGGAGCGAACCAACACCTTTGAGTTTTGAGTTTTGAGTTTTGAGTTTTGAATTTTCGTTGAGATATTTCTATTAACAACCTTATTTTCTGACCCGATGGGTGCAGAGGATTTTTGGCTGGCTTCGGTGCGGCGGATATTTTGGAAAGGGGCGGCGGCACGTAAGGTATCAATGATGGCGATGCGACCACGACCGGGTTTGCCGGGAACACTCTGCACATGGCGACCACGCTTCCAATTGTAGGCTTCGCCCCGGCTACCCGCTTTGGCGCGTTGCTGTCGGGCCTGCACCAGCGCAAGAATATCGCCGGGCAGTTCGGTAGCGAGGGCGGCGAGAACTAAATCTTCGATTTCAGGTTCTTGCTGCTCCTGGGGTTGTTCTGGCTCTTCCTGGTTCGGGTCTTCCGGCTCTTCTGGTTCGGGCGGTTCTGGCTCTTCTGGTTCTGGTTCATCGGGTTCTGGTTCGGGCATACGAGTGGCACGCGGTATCAGGACGATTTGTACGGCGGTTTTCAGGTCGGTGTCGTCTACTTCCAGACGGCCTTCCAGTGCTGCCGAAGCAAGGGCGGCGCGGGCGGCAAACAAATCGGCCCGGTTGCCCATCACTCCAAAACGCAGAGCCGCTTCACTCAATGCCAGCAATTGCTCATCCGAAATCTTGACCTGCGACAGAATTTCGCGCCCGGCGGCAATAAGGCCGCGCAAAACTTCGGTTTCCTCTTCGTATTCGGCGTTGAGGGCGGCGGGGTCGCGATCCCAGTTAAGGGCGCGGGTCATTATTTCGGCTCGGTCTTCCGGGGCGGCAGATGGCGTGGCGGAAACCATCAGGCCCACCCGGTCAGTCAATCCGGCCCGAATTTCGCCTTCGTCAGGATTAAAAGTGCCGATAAGAATAAATTCGGTTGGATAGTCGGCACTCAGGCCATCCCGTTCAAGCGCCAATCGTCCCCGACTGAGCGCATCCATCAAATAATTGCCCGGCCCGTCATCCAGCAAATTAAGTTCATCGCAATAAAGAACACCACGGTTCGCTTCCGCCAGCAGCCCACGCTCCGCCACACGCTGCCCGCTCTGAAGGGTTGCTTCCAGCGCCAGCCCGCCCAACAGTCGGTCTTCGGTAATATTCAACGGCAGGTTGATGAACGGAGGACGAGAATTTTGAATTTTGGTCGAAGACCACCCCTGCGGGGCGAATTTTGAATTTTGAATTTTGAGTTGATTAGGATTGTGGGACATTGCTCCGCCAATGGACTGAGCCGGATTGTGGGACATTGCTCCGCCAATGGATTGCGGTGCTGCAAAGGTTTTTTTGCAATCGGTACACCATTTTTCGGAGTGCGCCGGGTTGCAATGAGATAGGCAGCCAGGGTTGGCTTCGATGTCTGGCAGCAGCGCATGAAAACTGCGGGCCATAATAGTTTTAGCCGTACCGGGACGAGCCGCCAGAATTATACCGCCCAACTTTGGGTCAATCGCCAGCAACACCAGCGCTCGTTTCGCCAACGAATGACCTACAACCGCTGCAAATGGATACTGCAAATACTCTTCCCGGCCTTTTTCATTCTTTTCGGATTTAGGTAAAGTTAACATTTTGCCTGATTTTTCTCTTGATTTAATAGTCTAACTCGCTTATGGGTCTACCTTAGCCTGTTAATTATACTAAGCGATAGATCTGAGATACTTCATTTAATTCAGCATGACGCAAAAGAAAACGTTTTGTAATTCAAAACTCAAAACTCAAAACTCAAAACTTCTTCAAGGGGTTTGACGCTGTTGGAGCAGGATGCTATACTTTTTTAGCTTTAGAACTGCTTCAAAATATCTGTCATTGGCGAAAAGGCGCATTAATGAACCAACCTGACGGCTCAACTACGGTAAAACTCGAACAATCGGATACTTCCCCAGTTTTGCCAAGCGATAGCAAACCGCCCCGACCCGGCAAAGGCCCGTCGCTGGGACGTAAGGCGGGACGAGCGCTTTTCTGGAACATTTTTTTCCTGCCGCTCAAAGCGGGCCTGCAACTAATTGTCACTTTTGTAATTGTTAAACTTTTTCTCAAAGACGCTTACGCAGAACTGGCGGCGGTAACGGCTTTTTTGAGTACGCTCGGTCTCTACGTTGACCTGGGTATCGAGCGGGCCTTGCCGCGTTTTGTGAACGAAATTGAGATAAAGCAGGGTCGAGCGGCGTTACGCCTTTTTATCACTCGCATTACCCTGATTAAGCTGGCAGTTCTCACTCTAGTAGTGCTGGCACTCATGACCTTCGTCGAGCCGATTATTAGCCTGACCAACTGGGGCGAACAGGGCCATATTTATCTGGCGCTCATCAGTATGTTATTGGTGTTGGGAGCAATTTATGATATTTGCACCCAAATACTTTATAGCTTCTTCAAGCAGAAAATTACCAACCTGCTCGATATTGTGGTGACGGTTCTTCAGCCATTACTAACGCTGTTGCTGATTGGGCCGGTTGGCTTGCGGGTTTACGGTGTAATGCTGGCATTACTGATTACGACGATTATCAGCGTGGGGATTGCGGCCTGGCAAGCGTGGCTGGCCTCGAAAGACGCGCCTGTGATAGTAGAGAAAGAGAAATCGAGGGCGCAACCCCCTCCTACAGAATTTGCTTTGACAGAGAAATCGAGGGCGCAGCCCCCTCCTACAAATGGTCAGTCCTCAGTTCCCAGAGAAAGTCTGGTCAAACGCTTTATTCGGTACGCCGCGCTGATGTATTTCTTTAATATTTCGGCCTGGTTCTATGATGCGCCGTTTGCCATTCTGGTGTTTACTTTTTACAAAGAGGTGGCGACGGTAGCCTTGATTCGCTTCATCTACAATTTCATCAAAACGCTGCTCAAGAATTTGTTAGCGCCATTTGTGGGAGTGCAAACGCCGCTCTTTTCCTCGATACACGCCGAGGGGCAAACGACCAGGCTACACGCGGCCTACGCTGCCATTAGCAAGCTCCAGCTTTTTATCTTGATACCGAGTGGAATTGGAGCAATTATTCTGGCCCGCAATATCCTCCAACTGCTTTTTCTTGGCACACAATCCGATGCAGTGCTAAATCCGGCGAACATCGAGCCAGCAGCCTGGGCTACCGTTTTGACGATTATATTTACCTTCGCCGAAGCCTTAATCAGTTTGCCAATGGTAGTGCTGATGGTCTATGAACGCTATCGGGCAGTGATTGTGGCGCGGGTGCTGCCGCTCCTGGCCGGGCCGTTACTGGTGCTGGTGGCGGCGCTACAGGGCAACATCGTAGCGGCGGTAGTTGTGATGGGCCTGATGGCGGTGGGTTCGCGAGTAATCGCCATGATTTTGCTGCAACGCACGCTCGGTTTGCGCTACCCGGTGGCTTTTTTTATTAAGGTGCTAAAGGCGGCACTGGCTTTTGGAGTACCGCTCGGTCTGGCCGTCATTTTCCTGCCGGTCACCTGGCCTGTAACGCTGGGCGTAGCGGTTGCTGGTGTCGTTATCTTCTACGTTACCTTCAAATGGCTGGGCGGCTTTGACCAGGAAGACAAAAACCGCCTCCAAACCCTGAATATGCCGTTCCGCAAATATATTATCAAGTGGCTTTAGTAGGTTTCAGTTGTCAGTTTTCAGTTAGACCAATAAATTGCAGGCCGTTTGAGCCGTTCGTATTGGCTCATAGCATTCGCCCGAAATTGGTGGCTATTCCAGGGCGAACTTCGGCTAAGTAATCTCTTAAAGCTTAACTTGATGCCTGTTAACTAATTGTATTCGCCCTTTTGACCTTGCACAGTCCAGCGGGCGAATGCAATTAACCCCTACGAGCTTTGGTTTTAATGATTATGCCTTTTACGAAAGCACTTTGTCAGCTACTTGCTCAATTTTCACGCCGCTATCGGTATTGTCGAGCGGGTCTTTACGCAGACGGTGGCGTAGCGACAGGCTGGCGACGTTACGCACATCGTCCAGGGTCACTTTTTTCTTGTGGTTCAGGGCGGCAAGAGCGGTGGCGGTACGGGCAATAGTCAGTTCGCCCCGGTGTCCGTCAATGCTCAGAGCCAGACAAAGCTCGGCAATTTTTATCAAAACTTCGTAGGGCATTTCGACCTGTGGCAACAGTTTTTGGGCGTTTTTAAGCTGGCGGCGCAATTTCTCCTGGGCCGACTCCCATTCGCTCATAAATTCTGCCGGGTTCATTTCAAAGCTTTGCCGCCGCTTGACGATGTCAACGCGCTGTTCCAGATTCGTAATTGTAATAATGCGCGAGTGGAGACCAAAGCGGTCAAGCAACTGTGGGCGCAAGTCGCCTTCTTCGGGGTTGCCACTCCCGACGAGGACGAAGCGGGCTGGGTGGCGCACGCTAATGCCTTCGCGCTCAACCGTGTTCACTCCTCCGGCAGCGACATCGAGCAGCACGTCAACCAGATGGTCTTCCAGCAAGTTTACTTCGTCAATATAGAGAAAGCCACGATTGGCACGAGCCAACAACCCCGGCTCAAACGCTTTAACGCCCTGATTGAGCGCTTTTTCTATGTCAATCGTGCCGCAAACCCGGTCTTCGGTTGCGCCGAGCGGCAAATCTACCACTGGAACGGGGGCATAGTTCGCGGTCAGTTTTTGACCTTTAGCCAGTTTATCGCGGCAGTCCCGGCAGAGCGCGCCGCGCCGTTCGGGGTCAGGGTCGCAGCCGTAGACGCAGCCCGCCACGACTTTGATGCGCGGCAACAAATCGGCGAGGGCGCGCACAATAGTGCTTTTGCCCGTTCCCCGGTGGCCCATAATCATTACGCCGCCGATGCGCGGGTCAACCACGTTCAGCAACAGCGAACGCTTCATCTCTTCTTGCCCCACAATCGCGGCGAAAGGATAGACGTAACGCGCTTCAAGTTCATCTTTGCCCTTTGCGGCAGGTTTCGCTTTTGCTTTGCTAACGGGCGCGGCGTGACCGTTGCCGTTAAGAACTGGTTCGGGTGATTCTTGTATTTCTATGGTTTCGTTTAGTAATTCGATCATGGAATGTAATCTTTCTCTTAGCTCTTTAATTCTTTCCAATCTATTTTAGAAGCTATAGCTTACGCCATAGCCTACAAGTTAAGGTTTTGTCCATTTTGTCAAATCAATAGCGGAGTGATTTTGCCGATTAAAAAGCTAATCGAAACCATTTTTGAGAGTGCAATTTGCCCTCCTTAATTGCTATTCGCTTGTTGAGGCGGTTCTAGCAGCCACTTTAGCTTAAAAATTCGACCAAAATCGGTCTGAAATATATCCAAAAATCCCCCTTTTTCACTTGACAAACCTACTAAAACCTTAACTTGTAAGCTAAGAGCTTACGCCTCTAACTTAATTAACCAGTTTTCTAAGCACTCTCGTAAAGATGCTACCCAAGGTGATTTATCTAGCTCACCTGAGTCCCACATAAAAATAGGGCCATTTTCGTTTGTACAATCCAAACAAGCATAAATAGCACAACCATAATAAAAAATAGGTAATAAGTTGTCCGGCCATGTATACTCAGTCAGATCATTTGGATCTGGAACTGCCAGACCTAAACTAACTATATTTTTGCCCTGGTCATCCGTTGCACCATCAGGAGGTAGACCAAGCAAACCATAACCAGGACCAAAGCCACCATTAGCAACTTGTGTATAGATTTCACGCAACAGATTTGGCAGTTTGAAATCAAGCTCCTGTTCAGCTGCTTCTACTTCTTCAATCGTAGCGGGCGGTGGTACTACACTACTATAGCCAAATCTACCCTTACCAAAAATTTGTTCGGCTTGACGGGTTTGTATAGCCGCCTCTTTATAATGATTAGGGTCGTGAGCTTGCTTTTTAAGCCGTTCTATTAACGAGTCTAATTCTGGCATTTTCTTGCCTCTGTAATAGTAACTTGAGCAGACACGCTCGGCACTCAAGGCCGAGCTACGTAGCCAAAGCCCACTAAAGGGGCTGGTAAATACATTAACATCAAAGTGTTTCAGTCCCTTTAGTGGACTTACGCTATCTAGCTCGGCCTTGAGTGCCGAGCGCGACCCACCACTACGCTACCACGTCAGCCACTAAATCAAACCAAATTTAATTCCCCGCTATCGCAGTACTCTGCCCATGATGTACCATATCCACTCTTCCATTGCCGTTGCTACTCATGGCGGGCTGGCTAATCGGTGCGGCTTTCAGGTGCATTTTGAGCAGAGCGGCTACCTGGTCGGGCAGTTCGCCGAGAATGAGATGACCACAGTGCGGCATGACGAAATACGTACCGTTGGGCAGCAGCGCGGCGAGGCGGGCGCTACTCTTGAGACTGATTACTTTATCGTGCGAACCAGCTACCAATAGCGTTGGCATCTTCAGCGAAGCGGCCCATTTTGGTAATTCGCTCAAAACTTCTTTTGACATGGTCGAACGGGCGGCGTGATAAGCGGCGCGGGGCGAAGTATCTTGCAGACTGAGCATACCATACTGAATATCGCGGCGCGACACCGGGTTCTTGACCAGCGTCAGGCGGACGTAGCCATAGACAGGTCGCCAGGCTTTGACCTTGCGTAATACTTTGCTGAACACGGTAGCCAAAAGCTTCGGGCCAAATTTCTCGATTTTCGGATTGTAGCCGAATAGCCCATAATTGAAGAAAGCAAGGCTGGCGACCAAATCGGGGTTCTTCGCGGCAAAAGCGGTGGCGACCAGCGCTCCGACTGAGAATGAAAAGACGTGAAATTTCTTGAGTTGGAGATGCGCCGCTAACGCTTTCAAATCTTCCGCCATTGTTGGCACGCTATAATCATCGGTGGTAGGGTCGTCGGTGAAGCCATGACCGCGCAAATCGTAGTTGATGGTACGGTAGCCCGCCGCATTGAGGGCGCGCACGGTGCTGTGCCACCAAAAGGACGAGCAATCCCAACCATGTACCAGGATAACTACTTCGCCGTCGCGTGGCCCTTCGTCCAGATAATAGTGATTGAGGCCATTAACTACCGCAAAATGGGCCTGTTCCAGCTTACTCAAATCATCCTGCAAATCGGCCCGGCGCTGCGAATTGGTATTGGGCCGCTCAATTTCGGCCTGAGCCAGCGCCGCGTATTCAAGCGCTTTTGCCGTTGGTGTACCAGCATAGCCTACTTTTTGCTTTATCATAAGTATCCTCTTGAACTGGCTTGATTTACTTATTTAAGACAGGAAGCCCTGCTTCTACATTTTGGCAAATTTAAGAGACTTAACACATGGAAAACAGAATAAAGTCATTGTCTTCAAGTATAACAAGGCGGGACGAGCGTAGTCTGTAGTTATTACTACAACAAAAAAGCATAGCAATTGTATAGATATTGTATAACTATTGTTAAATTTAATGCGGAATCGAGGTGTAGCAGAAACTACTGCTATAAAAATCAGGATTGCCTAGAATAACTTATCAACACAAAACCCTTCCGGCTCACTCGGCTTTGTTACATTCACTCTATATTTCCGTGTGAGTAAGTTTCAACAAGATTTAGCAGATTAACTATGCTTGGCGAAATCAGGCCAGGTAAGTTAAGTTTACCCTGGATTAGCTATAGTAAATTTGTTGCTAATTCCAGAGTAGGAAATTCAAGCTAGAGAGGAGGCAGGCCGGTGGCTTTTCAACGATTTGGAAACAATAACAGGCGCAACAAAAATGCCACCAGCGCCCTGGGTAGGCCAGAGGCCCAGGCAGTCTACTACGGTGTCTGGCTCACCGGCATCGCGATTGGTGTGATACTCATGCTAATCCTGGCGCTTGGTATCGGCAACGGTCTGACCGGCCCACGTACCCAGCAATCGGCCCGTGAAAACCAGGGCGATATAGTTGCCCCGCTTCAGCTTGATTTCGATAAAGGGGTAGTCACAACCGTAGACAAGCTGGAGAAAGCAGCCGCCCAGGGCGACAAAGCAGCCCAGGCGCAGTTGCAAGCGGCCCTGGGTCGGGGTCAGGCCAATTACCAGCGCATTTGCATCGGCTGCCATTTCGGGCCACCCGAAGCGACCTCCAACGGCCCCTGGCTGGGCAACCTATATCAAACTGGCAACCTTTACAACGGCAAGCCAGTAAATGACGCAAACGTAGTAACTTTTATCTTGCTGGGCAGTCAATCGCATAATTTGTCGGACGACGGCAAACGCGCTTTGGTAAACGGTGGTGGCGGGTTGAACCCGATGCCCGCCGGAATTGCCACGCCACAGCAAGCTGTAGATATTATGCTTTACTTAAAACAACAAACAAGTAAGAAATCGTAGGTTAGTAAGGAGCGCACAGACGATGAGCATTACATTGCAACCCGGCGCACGCCCGCTCATCAACCGACCAGCCCTGAATAAGGCGGCGGAGCTGCACGTACCAGGCTATCGTTGGTATCAACTTTTTGCCTTTCCACGCACCGAAGACCAGATTTTCGGCGGTCACTTGATTGTGGCTGGCGCAATCGGTACGATGGTCGCGTTTAATATCGGCAGTGGGTTGACCTTCCCTGGTAACTATTTCTTCCTTACCATCGAACCACAGCTTTATAACCTGGGCATTGACACTAAAGAAAAGCTGCTGGTCTACACCCTGATTCACATAATCACCGGGTTGGGCCTGATTCTTTTCGGCTGGTGGCACTACCGCAACAAGGTGTTACAGGCTGCTGCGCTCTCATATGCTAAAGCATGGGGCGGGCATATGGTCTATATCGCCTGGTGGTGTTTCGCCTGGGTACTGTGGAGTACGCTGGTAATGCAGCGCGGCCCAAAATTCGGGGATTTTGCCTTTACACCAGCAGCACAAGCACAACATCTAGGTTTTAACTTCGATTCGTTGCTGTTATGTCTGGCGGCAATATTACTGGTAACAGGGTTGGTGACATGGCGTAAACCGCCGACTTTTAACCGCCACCTGGAAGACCCAAAAGCCCAACTTCACGTCAATCTGGTAGTCTTTGGGTGGACGGGAATGTTGTACAGCGCCTTTGCCTGGTTCACCTTCCCGCGAGGCAGTAGCGCAGTGGCGGGCCAGTGGAGCGATGTGGCCTTGAACCTGTTTGTCTGGAACCACATTAATGTCAGCTTCCTCTACATCATCGGTGGGGTTTTCCACGGCGCGCAATACCTCTGGGATGTGCGCGAAGATGATGAGAAGAACCCCTGGGTGGTAAGCCGGTGGGTACGCTGGTTCGACAATCAGGACAGGCAGGCCAGTATATCTAGTGTGATTTTCTTGTTAGCCTTCTTCACCGGCTTCAGCGCATGGGCCGTGATGGGCATCAATTCAATGGTAGATTTCAAGCTGTTTCCGCAGGAGTGGTACATTGACGGCCTGAAACCTTACGTAATGGAAGCAATTACGCCCGGTTTGCTGCATGTATGGCCCGGCTATAAAACCAGTGTCAGCGATTGGATATTTATACACTCTCTTGTAGCTGGTTTCTTCTTCGTCGGCATCCCGGTCAGTAGAGCAGTATTTTTCACGCGGCGTAGTCCCCTGTTTGATGCAAAAGGGATTACTAAACGTAGTTTCGATTATCCTTGTCTCGGCCCGGCCTATGGCGGTACCTGAGGCTACAGCATTCAAGACCAGGTCTGGTTAGCAATGCTTTGGGCTATCAAGCCCCTCTCGGTTATTGTCTGGTACATGATGGGTGTTTACTTTGGCAGTTTGCAGTATGCGATTAACCCGAAAGACCCTGCCGGTGACACAAGTTTCCCTGGTAGACCCGGAACGTTGTTCTTCATCTTCCAGGCAACCAGTAAAATCTGGAACGACGGTCATTTGACTATGTTGCTCTATCTGGGGCATCTGGTCTGGCTCCTCAGCTTTATGTTCTGGTTCGAGTTCCGGGGGAGCCGTCTGGAAGGGGCGTACATATTCAGTCAGGCGCTCAAACGCTGGTTTGGCATCAATATGGTGCCGGAACGCTGGATTATGACGCTGGTAGGTAGTCGTATGTTGGGAACATACCTGTACTATAGTGGGGTTTTCATCTGCGTCTTTACCTATTTAGCGGTAGGGTACGCCTGGAGACCGAATGTAGTAGTTCCCATTGTCGCGCCGCTAGGCGGCCCGTGACCTTAATAATTTATGGCGATGTTCAGAGCAGGGGCGGGTTTCGTATCCGCCCTTGCATCCTTAAACAAGCAGACATCGCCATAAATTAAAATCCGTTGTTTCTAGCTCATAAAAACAAAAATTTGGTTTTTTCTAAATTAAAGAAAAAGTTCTTTGCAAGAAAGAAATGACCGATAGAGTTTAAGGAGGTTCCCGTTATGCCACAATTCCTCGAAGGAAGAGCAGAACAGGGGAGAGGTCAGGCCGATTGGCGCTGCCGCTACGATGATGATTGGTGGGCGAATATCAATGTGCGTGCGACTCTCGGTTGCCCGACGGCAGTACCGAAGCTGCCGATAGAACTGGAAGTAGAATTTCGCGCCCGGCCCAAAGGCGATGATATTTCCGATATTACGGTACGGGTCGAAGCGCTGGTAGAAGGGGTCAAGAAGGGGCTTGAGATTAACGCCCTGATTACTGACCTGGACGAGCAGACCCGTGAGAGCAAAGGCTATGGTCGGGTGATTGTCGGCGATTTTATCCATCCGTTCGAGTGGCGCGGCACAGTACGGCGTGAGACTTATGTGCCGGACAGCAGCCTTAACCTGACCCGTTCGCAGCCTTACATCGGTGGTCGTTTGTTCCACGATGTGACCGCCCGTATTGCGCTGGATACCCAGATTGCACGCGAAGCATGGGAACAGGTGCGGACAGTAACGGCCCGCAACAGCGAAGTTTTGACCAAAACGGTTTTCTTTGGCCCGCTCTTTCGCACTGGCGACCTGACCGGGCAGCTTTACGAAGATATTCAGGTTCGCACCCTGAGCGCCAGCGAAGGCAAAACTTTGAGCCGGGTAACTTTTGTGACGAGCGGTACAGGCCAGGTGGATGGCGTAACTTATTGGACACGTCTGTTCCCGGTATCGCTACTCAAAGGGCGCGAGGCTTACGTAAAGGGCAAATTCATAGCCGACGCTTCCAGTATTCGGGTCGCGGCAGAAGCTGAATTACCCAGCGTGGTAGAGCGCAAGGACGGCTTTTTGAAGGTGATTGACCACCCACAGCTGCCAGTTCTGCATCACGGCATCGCGGCCCAGCCGATTCCGCTCGATTTGGATTTCAACTATACCCTTAGCACGCCGAACAACTGGCGGATTAAGGAAGCCGAGCCAACCTATCGCAAGAAGATTGGCAAGAATAATTACCTGTTCCAGGGCGGTTCTTATCTCAGCTTCGTCAATACTATTACCCGTGGGAACATTTCGCCGTTCGATGTCTGGTTCGAGCCGGAAGCTGGCAATGTCAGCCTCAGCCCGAACGCCGCCATCGCGGTGAAGTAGTCGTCAGTAATCAGTTGTCAGTTAAAACCGACGATTATGAAACTGACGACTGATTACTGATTACTTTAACAAGACATATCATGGCTTATTTAAATGGCTGACTCGGCAAGACTGTTTTTCTGGCTGACTGGAGTAAATTCGGCTCGAAAGAGCTGAAGGAGCGAAGGTTGGTACAGGGGGGCGGTTGAGGCGCAAGCAGTTGGGTCGGGCAGGTAGGTAAGCGAGCAAGTCAATATAGCTAGTGACAGTGAGTAAGTGAATCCACAAACAATGCCGGTTCTTTGAGTGAGGGAACCGGCTTTTTATTACTCAAAAAGCTTACTAACTTTCAACCTAAAGCCAGGTATAACATCTTCGCCGTCCAGTTCGTCGTTTACACCCAGCACCGCGATTGGGGCAGATTGCCCTTGATGATAAATTTCAACAGTTTTGGCGCGAGGATTGATAGACCAGATGATACGCACGCCCGAAGCCAAATATCTTTCAATCTTGTCGGTAGCTTTTAGGACTGGCCCTTTGTTGGTAAGCTGGCTGGGCGACCATACCTCTACCGCTAAATCAGGTACTATATCCACCGCATCATCATCAATCGTGGGAGTGCGACTGGCGACTACGTAGGCTATATCCGGCTCAGGAGTATTGCCGGAGTCAAGATTAAAGCCAGTAGTAACCCAGCTTTCCCCCAACTTTTCTTCAGGGTCAAAGGCCCAAATTGCCTTAAGCAAAGACTTGCTAACTCTGCCGTGCCTTCCTCCTGCTGGTGGCGACATAACGAGCTTCCCTTCTATCAACTCGTAGCGGTTTCCATCGTCCGGCAAAGCTTCAAATTCTTTGGCGGTGTAAGTACGAGTTAAATCAAGCTGATTTGTTTCGGTAGTCATTGCTTCTCAAACCCCTTTAGCTAGTAATTGCTAACAGAGAAAATTTCTGAGCAAATTATAGCACTTGAGGCAAACTTTGTGCTATCTGTTTAATACTGATTTGCTAAGTGTAAGTCAAAAGATTACAATTAGACGGTGTAGAATCGAATTATTTTAGTAGAAAATCGAAGTTGACAATGGCGGATAAACCTCGTGGCTTACTGCGCGGGCCAAAATTTAACGGAAAACATACCACCCTGATTGCTCCGGCTTACTCGGTGGTGGCACTATTGCGCGACGACGAGCGCGTGACCAAAATCGTGATTGGAATTATCAAGCCGCGCAAAGGAAGTGGCTTCGCGGTAAAAGCGGTAGCGATTGAGGCGGGGTTGCGGATAATGGTCTCCGGCCCGTCCAGCGTCCAGCAATTTTACGCCTACACTTCCGACCCGGCAGGAGTTCAGGCCGCGCTGGAAAAGCTGGCGCAGGAACGCTAGGTGTAGGCAGCATTGGTCGGCGCATTTGGTAGGGGCGCATCAGGTTACGCTTCAAGAGCCTACTTAGTTGAAAATCGCCCTGGAATAAATTCCGGGCTACGTTGCTCAAGTGGATTAAAATCCACTGATTACCCCAAAATTTAGAAGGTCGTATCCAGTGGTTTTCAAACCACTTTGGCTATGTAGCCCGGAATTTATTCCAGGGCGAGCCAACGTAAACCGTTATTTTCAGGCTTACTTTCGAAACAGTCCATAAAGCTAAAATTGATATTAATTGAGGTCGTCGGCCCACTGAAGGGCTTGCAACGCAGGGTCATTCTGGGTGGCGCGGATTTGGGAATGGGCCACCAGCGTCACTACTTTGGAACTGCTACCCGCTTCACGAGCGAGTTCGGCGCTGCGAGTTTCGTGGTTGCTTTGAAGATAAAAAATGTAACACCAGCTACGCGGGTCGGGACTGGCAAGCCGGGCGATTAGTCGCGGCCCACCCAGGGCAGAAAGAGCAACGTTGGCGCATTTGCCCCAGAGCGGCACATAGCGGCCCGTAGCGTGGTCGCGCTTGCCCAAATCGTGCAGCAGAGCGGCTTGCATTAGTTCGCGGTCTGCCCCGAAACCACCCGCCGCCAGGGTACGGCAGACATTAAGGGCGTGGCGTTGCTCGTAAGGAACGAGGGCAACGAAAAGCGCCGCCTGCTTTTCGTTCAGCAAGCCGCGCAGATACTCGGTTTCTTGTGCGTTCAAAGGCCGGGCGCGCAACGAGCGAACTAATTGCCAGACACGCATCAGTTTCGAGGTCATAGCAACGACTACCTATCTGGCGATTGAAACAGTAGGAATGCCTAGTAAGCCGAAGAGTGCGTTTACTATTGGGTCAACATAAAACAGGAACAGAATGTTAATCTTCAAGAAAAAAGGGATGAACATCACCAGCACTATAATTATCAAGATGCCGTATTTTTCGAGCCAGATTAGTTTAGGTTCCCATACGGTAGGTAAAATCGCGCGCAAAATGTCGTATCCATCTAATGGATACAATGGTATAAAGTTGAAAGCACACATTATCAAGCAGACGTAAATAATATTGAAAAATAAGCTAGGCAGAAAAGCGCCGGGGGTTGCGCCCAGAATAAAGCCTTTGGTAGCCAGCCAGATAATAAAAGCCAGCCCAAAATAAGTCAGTGGGCCAATTAAGGCCACAAGGCCACGTCCTACTTTACCACCACGCAAACGGAAAACATCCACTTCTACCGGCTTGCCCCAGGTAATTACGTTTACTCCCAAAGAAGAACCGAGCGACAGGAAAAAAGCGAAAATCAGACCCAACGGCTCGTGGTGGGCCGAAGGATTCAGGCGCAAGCGGCCTTTGCTGCGCGGACTGGAATCGCCCAGCCGACCAGCCACAAAAGCCTGAAGAAATTTTTCGAGGCTAACGCCAAAGATAAATACAATTACCCAGGCCACGAAATAAGCAGTATTAAATCCCATTTTGCCCTGTTCTATCGAATAATCTATTTTATCGTTTTCATCTTATCAGTTATGCTTAGTTACGAAATTATAACATAGTTTGTTTCATGCGGCTTTTGGAAAAGCGTTAAAACCAGCTTAGAGCCTGTTTCAATAGAGAGCAATTGATTGCGACCCCAGGTTCAGGGTTTGATTCATCAAACCCCTACTGAAATAGTGGGTGAGCGTCAGTTTTTTGCAAAACCCGGACGTGAACGTCCGGGCTGGCTTGACCCTAGTGCAAAAAATTGACGCTCACCCTGAAATAGGTTTTTACTTGACAGAGAAAAGCATCTTTGTTACTCTTTAGCCAGCTAAATAATTCGTAAGGCTAAAGGAAAGTTACAAAGCTAATGCAAGAGATAAAAGATAGTATCGGATTTCAGATAGTACAAATTTGCCGGACGCATCGGCAGCAGGCCGAAACTGCCCTGAACAAAATAGGGTTGCACGCCGGGCAAGAAATGATTCTGCTCAGGTTGTGGTCGGAAGAAGGTATTACCCAATCGCAACTGGCTGAACGGATGGGCGTAGAGCCGCCAACCGTTACAAAAATGCTTGATCGCATGAAAGGGCTGGTAGAACGGCGGCAGGATGGCGGAGATGCGAGAGTTTCACGAGTATATCTCACCGAGCAAGGACGTGAACTAATCGGGCCAATAACCGAGTTATGGAAGCAGTTGGAAGAGCGAACCCTCGCCGGGCTGACCCTGCCAGAGCAAATGCTGTTGCGTCGGCTATTGCTGCAAATCTATACTAACATTCATGATGGTGAAAATTGCCCTTAGTCCCAGCCCTACACGAATAAAACCCCTGATTGCAAATTTCGCCAGAGTCGGGAGAAATAGCCAACTACTGTAGCATTAGATACTGCTATTAGGAGTGGAGTCTGTTAAAAATAACTCATCCTAAAATTCCGTAACTTTCGGCTGTTCAAATTAAATGAAAGAAGTTGGAAAATATGCCAGGACGAGTAATAATCTTTTCGGGTAAGGGCGGCACAGGCAAAACTACCGTATCGGCGGCAACCGCCGCGCTGATGGCGGCACGCGGCGTGAAAACCTTGATAATTTCGAGCGACCCGGCTCATTCCCTCTCCGACGTAATTTGTCAGCCAATAGCGACAGATGTACCGACTGAGTTAGCTCCCAATTTGTATGCGCTGGAAATAGATACTTTTCAGGAAGCCCACGTCAGTATGGGCGGCTTTCAGCGCTATATGGAAAATTCCTACGAGAAGAACGGGGCAGCCGCGCCAGTAGCGGCAGAACTGGCGGGACAGCCCGGTCTGGACGAGATTCTGGCACTCAATCGGCTGCGTGAAGAAGCCGAGTCGGGCAAATGGGGATTGGTAATTGTGGATACTGCGCCAACGGGCAATACTTTGCGGTTACTGGCCTATCCCGAAATGATTGTGGGGGGCAGCGAAGGCAAAAACTTCCTGAAAGTTTACAAGAGCATGTCCGGGTTTATCCGTACTTTTCGCCAGTCCACCCCGGACGAAAAATTCTTCAATGAAATCAATCGCCTGATTGATATAATGAAGCAACTTAATCGCTTCCTGCTCACGCCGCAACTGACCGTGCGGCTGGTGATGAACGCCGAAAAGCTTTCGCTAATGGAAACCAAGCGGGCCTATACCTTCCTCAGCCTCTATGGAATTTCGCTCGATGCCGTCGTGGTCAATAAATTATTGCCGCCACCCGGCGATGATCAGCCCGACCTCGGCCCGTACTTCGATTATTGGGCCAATTTACAACAAAAATATTTGCAAGAAACTGAACAGAGCTTTCAGCCTTTGCCAGTAATACTATCGTACCTGGAACGTAGCGAACCACTTGGCCCGGCCCGACTCGCTAGTCTGGCGGAACAGGTTTACGGTTCGCTAGACCCCGCCAGCCATTTGCACAAACAACGCACTATCTGGGTCGAAGAACTTCCCGGTAACAAGAACGGGGCAGCCCGTTCCTTGTGTCTGCGTGTGCCGTTGGTGGAGGATTTGAGCGAACTAACAGTCAGTCGGGACGGGCCGGAGCTTTTCATCAGCTTTGGGCGGATTCAACGGCGGGTGAGCCTGCCCCGTATTTTCAATGACGCTCAGTACATTAACTACAATTACGAAGCGGGCGTACTGCGCTTGCGCTTTGAAGAGCGCCCGGCAGGAAAGAAAGAGCCGGAATTAGTGGTGGCCTCTAAATGGTAACGTGTAACTAGAAGGAGTAAATTTGTATGGCATCGGAAGAAGGCTGCCCTTTCGCCGAAAATAGTACTTACTACGCTTGCTTCAAAAGCTGCCGGGCCGGGCGGGTAAGCGGCGAGTGGCGGATTTGCGCCGGTTCACGCTTCGACCCTTTGCCGTTGCAGCAAATCGAAGTAATCGGCACTCTGTTAACCGACGAAGCGGGTGATGAGCTTTACGAAGTGTATCAATCCAAATTTTACAAAGGCTCGGTTTACGCCGCTTCGGAGAAAGAAGCTTTGGAAAAAGCTCGTCAAACTGTAGCAATACAATAAATTAGACGATTACTTTTTATTAGGACTTTGGTTTTGGTAGTAGCGATTTCAATCGCTACTACTTTTAATTTGGTAAGCCAAAGTCTTGATTTAGATAAACTATTTTTGCTCTTTGAGCCACTCGATAAACTGAGCCGGGGCGCTCATAGTAGAAAGTCGGCCCTGACGCACCAAAAGCCAATCATCGAACAGGTGCGACGCTTTGATGGTCTGCAAAGTGATAGGATTAGGCAACTTCGCTACGAACTCGAAATCTACCACCCAGCTTTTGGCATCGTTGGGGTCGGGGCGCGGTTCGCTCATCACCCGCGCCCAACCCACAATAGCGGCCTGCCCCTGGCTATGATAAATTATCACTTCATCGCCAGGGCGCATTTCTTTAATCGCACGGAGAGCGGTAGGGTTACGCACCCCGTCCCAAACCGTGCGACCTTCGTTTTCGAGGTCATCAATCGAATACGTTTCCGGGTCGGTCTTGGCAAGAAAATAGTTCATATATTTTAGCGTTTCGCTCTTAAATACTGGTTGGGCCAGGTAATATCGTGACCCAGCGCTTTGGCGGCGTGGAGCGGCCAGTAGGGGTCGCGCAAAAGCTCACGAGCCAGGGCTACTATATCGGCCTTTTCCTCCGAGATAATCTGATTGGCCTGTTCAAAGTCGTAAATCAGTCCCACCGCAATAGTCGGCATAGCGGCTTCTTGGCGGATGCATTCGGCAAACGGCACTTGATAGCCCGGCCCAAGCGGAATTTGCTGGGCGGGCGAATTGCCACCGCTAGAACAATCTATCATATCCACGCCGTGCCGGGTCAACTCGCGAGAGAGTTGCACCGCGTCGTCCGCCGTCCAACCACCTTCCACCCAATCGGTTGCCGAAAGGCGCACAAAGAGAGGAAACTCTTCGGGCCATTCGCTACGGACGGCTTGCACTACTTCCAGCAAAAACCGCCAGCGATTTTCGAGTGCGCCGCCATATTCATCCTGGCGCTGGTTGGAAAGTGGCGACAAAAACTGGTGCAGCAAGTAGCCATGCGCGCCATGAAGCTCGATTACTTCAAATCCGGCCTGCCGTGACCGAATGGTGGCCTGCCGGAAAGCCTCGACGATTTCGCCAATTTCGGCCCGGCTCAATTCCTGCGGGGTCTGGTAGCCAGTATCAAACGGCAGGGCGCTTGGCCCAACAGTTTGCCAGGGTTGCGCCCCCTCGAACGGCCCGCCGCCCTCCCAGGGGCGACGAGTAGCCGCTTTGCGTCCGGCGTGGGCCAGTTGGATAGCGGGGACGGCACCTTGCTCTTTGATAAAGCGAGTAATTCGGGCAAACGGAGCAATGTGCTGTTCGCCCCAGATACCCATATCTTCGGGCGAAATCCGGCCCCGTGCCTCCACCGCCGAAGCCTCGGCACAAACTATTGCTGCGCCGCCCACCGCCCGGCTACCCAAATGAACCAGATGCCAATCGTTCGCTACGCCGTCTTCGCACGAGTACTGACACATCGGCGACACCATAATGCGGTTGCGGAAGGTAATCCCGCGTATGGTCAGCGGCGAAAACAGGTGCGAACTAACCTTTTCTTGCGCCGCACCGGGCCGCGTCCCAACTACTTGACTCATTCTTTCCTCTTTCTAATTTTCATTTTATTTACAGCAGTTTTAAATAAAACATTTTTTATTTGCCGCCCGAATTTTAGCATAGCCCAGCAAGTTTTGGCTACTTTTCGGCGGCTAGTGGGTGAGCGTCAATTTTTGCACCAGGTTCAAGCCAACCCGGACGTGAACGTCCGGGCTAAAAATAAATGAGCCGTAATTTTTTAGCCCGGACGTTCACGTCCGGGTCTTTGCTAAGGGCAAGTTTGACACCAACTATACCATGCCTTATCATGCCAGCTATCCGACTGCGAAAAGATTAGCTCACTCACAAGGATTTGAGGAATGTCCATTGCGGCCCCGACCCGACCAAATTTAGCTTTTCCCCAGTTTAAAATTTATCGGCTGATTTTGTTGCAAGGTTATTTTACTGCCCTGTTCGTACTGCTACTCGTGCCAGTGCGCCAGCTTAATTATAGTGCGGCGAAAGTAGCCGACGGGCGATTGGTCAATTACGAGGCGTTCTATCAGTCCGAAGTTACCGCCGATGGTCGCCGCTATGCCTGGACACGCCCCGATGCTCGCCTTTATTTTAACGATATGCCGCGCTATGCCCCTTTGCGTTTTCAAATTGACCTGAATTTTGACCGCCCCGGCGAAGTTGCGCCCGCCCGTCTTCAGCTTACCGAAATTCGCAACCGCGAACCTTCTTTACTTTTGCTCAATCTGGTCGCCGACCCGCAGCGTCCCGGTTTTCATACTTATACCTTGACCGTGCCACCCTGCGCTACCTGCGAAACTGGCCTGACTATCGAACTGAAATCCAATGGAGTTAAGCCGCCGGGCGAAACGCGCACGCTGGGAGTAGTAGCTGGGAATTTTGGGGTGGCGCTAGGCTTGGGCCATTACCGCTATTTGCTCTGGCCTCAGCCTTATTTTGTGGCGGTGCTGCTGATTGGGCTGGCGCTGGTAATGTGGCTGGGGCGAATGAATTGTGGTTGGCCCGAAAGTCTGTTGTGGCTCACCCCGCCCGCTCTCAGCCTGGCTATCTTTAGCCCGGTGCTTTACGATGATAGCTGGTGGCTGGTTGGGCTGGCGCTGGTGCTGCTGGTAACGGCTTTGGTGCGTGTGCGGTTGCCCCAAATTTTAGGGCTACTGCTGGCCTGTACTGCCCTGATAACTATTTTTGCGATTGTGCCGCTCTACGCTACCGACATCAAGGATTTGCAACTCTACCAGAACTGGCTCAAGGATTTGCAGCGCGTCGGCCCGTTCAATCTTTACAGTAGTTCGCCATCGCTCGATTACCTGCCTTTGTTGCTCTATATCCTCTGGTTCTACAGTCTCATCACCGCTCCCTTCGGCCTGACCGATAGCGCCATCGCCCTCAAGCTTTTCTTCTCTATCCCCATCCTGCTCAACCTCTACCTCCTCTGGAGATTTACGATTTACGATTTACGATTTTTAGTAACTCAAAACTCAAAACTTACCTCAGAGGGTTGGTCTTCGACCAAAACTCAAAACTCAAAACTCAAAACTCAAAACTTTCTTATTTTCGCCTTCAGCGCCACGCTCATCTTCAACTCGGCGGTGTGGGGGCAGACTGATACGCTGCTGGCCTGTATGCTTGTCTGGACGCTTATGGTGGTGCAAACCAGACATCCGCTTTTGGCGGGGGCGCTATTGGGTCTGGACGTGGCGCTGAAGCCGCAAAGTTGGATAGTTGCGCCTTTGTTAGCCCTCTTTATTTTGAAAGATTATGGTTGGCGCAAGACATTGGTGGCGGGATGTGTGGGTTTTGGATTGCTATTTGGTTTCAGCGCTCCGGCTTTTGGCTTCGACCCAGCCAGTTTTCAGCGCTTTTTCTTTCAGCCTGCCTTCGCGGGCGAGCTTAATCTTGGCTCGGTCAATGCCTACAACTTGCTTTATCTGTTCGGCTACGGCACAAAAGAAGCGCCCCAGCTAATTGCCTACGCCGGATTCGCGCTTATTGGTCTGGTCTATTTGCTGGTTGCCGCCCGCATCTGGTGGCGTACCCCCGCCAAAACCGCCGAACCTGTAGGAGCGAGTTCCACTCGCGATTTTCCCGTTGCTACCCAAATCTATTGGACACAGCAAGCCCTTGCCGCCGGGCTGGTCTTAATAATCTTCTTCCTTTGTGCCATCAAAATGCGCGAACGTTATATTGAATATGGGCTAGTTTTTGTGGGGCTGGCGGCTTTTTACGCTGGACTAAAGGGTGGAGCGCACGCCCGGCGGTTGCTCCTAATCTTCCTGGGCCTGGATTTGCTCTCGATGCTTAATCTGCTACCCGTGTTTGTGGTTCACCGCAACGAGCAGGATTACAACACCATTTACCTTTGGCGCGAAATTATCCTGGCAGATTGGTTGCCCTCACTCGTCGCCCTCGGTATCACTGCTGCTTTTGGCTACTTACTTTATCTTTTCCTTAAAGCCTGCCTAATAATTCGATAGTCGGTCACGCCCCTTTACGGGGTGTGACAATTTTGGACACACTCTTAGACACTCCCGGTGCAGTCAGGCGAAGCCGGTGAAATTTTGTATGCTATACTGAATGGTCAGGCCGAAATTCGGTTAATTAAAGAAATAGAAACTGAAGGAATAGAAACTGAAGAAATAGAAAAGGAAAGAAGGAGTACGGTAATGTCTAATCTAAAGTTAAACCGCTGGGTCAGCCTAATTTTGATAGCAGTGTGGCTCTTTAGCAGTTTTAGCCCTTTTAATTCGACGACCCTGACCGCGCTGGCCGGGTCTGCCGATACTACCGCTAACTCGCTGAAGTGGCAGGATACTGGCAAGAAATTAATCAGTAGCCCTAACGACTATTATCTCCAAACCTTTATAGACACGGCTAATCCCACTACCCTTTATTTCGGCACTTCCAGGATTAATGGCTATTTCTTGTCTGCACTCAACTGGAAGAATGGAGGGCTGGTTGCGGTAGGTGATCAAACCAGGGCTTTTCCCGAACAGGTATTCTCTACCTATAGCCGTAATAATGGTTACGTCTACGCTCGTACTATGCAATGGCAAAATGACACGAGCGCATATAAAGAGGGCTACAAACGTTTTAGCCTGAATGACCTGACTGGCACTCCGATTGAGCATATTCCCCTTTACTCCGGGCAAGACGGTTCGCTCCTAACTTACGCCCTGGATAAGCCAGAGTGGACTAAGCAGCAACCCGACCGCAATCAGAGCCACCTGTGGTTTAGCTCCGATGGTGGGCTTAAGTGGCTAGAGCGCGCTCAAAACCTGCCGGGAACTTTTGTCAGTCTGGCCGTTTCTGGCGCAGATGCCAAAAATCTTTATCTTTTGACTCGTCAGCCCGCTAATTCTAACAATACCGCACCAGGAGAATATGACCTCACCCTTTATTATTCGGCTGATGCAGGTGCTAGTTGGGACAAACGTTACCAGTTTAAGGCGAGTGCCATTACCAATTTTGAACCTTCTATTGCCGCTCTGACTGGTAACACTGCCCCAGTGCAAGCGGTAATGTTAAATCTAAACCCGTATTCTGGTGACAGCCCGTATAATCAGCTGCTTTCATTAGATGGCGGGCGTACCTTTCATAATGCTTTGGCCGACTGTACTATCGAATGTTCCAATGCGTTGCATGACCACAATCTTTACCCGCAGCTTTGGTATGGGACAAATGGCCTGCGACGACTAAGCTATAATCCTACTACCCATCAATTTGAACTGAGTGTTTCACTGGACGGACAGAACTGGGCGGCCCGACCAGCTTTACCGAATGAAGTGCAAACATTAAGTTCGATTAATCTAGTGAGCGCCAGTTTTGCTCCCAGTAATCTACTTTTGTATGGGGCCAGTTCGGATAAGGTGAGTCTGTATCAAGCCTGGTATTCAGCCGATGAGGGGAAAAGCTGGCAAAAATTACCAGATACTATGAATAGCTTCCTGCTAACGCCCTATCAGCCTCTGGGAGTAGTCGGAATAAAAGATGGCGAACTCTATACAATGGAACTACCAGCGAACGGCGCAACTATGCTAGAAGGCGTAACTTCCACCAATTCTCCCCAGAGTTACTTTTTCAAGGAAACCGGGCATAATTTGAGTGGGGCTTTTAAGCGGTTCTGGGACGAGCAGGGTGGATTGAGCCAGTTTGGTTTCCCTCGGAGTGAACCTTTCCTGGAGTTAAACCAGAGCGACGGCAAGGTGTATCTAACCCAGTATTTTGAACGCAACCGCTTTGAGTACCATCCGAGTAATGCGGGTACGGCTTACGAGGTCGAGCTGGGGTTGCTGGGCCGACAGCTAACCAGTGGGCGTGAGAACGAAGCGGCTTTTAAGCCGATTAAAGCTTTCACTTCGCGAGGAGATAGTCGTTACTTTGCCGAGACTGGACACAGCCTGAGTTACGGTTTTCAGACTTACTGGGAGCAGCACGGTGGTTTAGCCATCTACGGCTATCCGATTACCGAGGAGTTTGGGGAAATGAACCCGGACGACGGGCAACGCTATACTGTGCAGTATTTCGAGCGAGGGCGTTTTGAGTATCACCCCGAACTACGCGGTACGCCCTACGAAGTATTGTTGGGGCTATTAGGCAACGGGCTACTACGTCAAAAAGGCTGGCTTTAGTCATAGGCTCGGCCCGAAATTGGTGGCATCACTCAGAGCTAACCTAATAATTGATTTAAGCGCAGTACCGTTCAAATAAAAGCAAAATCGGTGTAGGAGGGGGCTGCGCCCTCGATTTTTGACCTGACGCTATCCTCAAATCGAGCGCACCGCGCCCCCCTTGTATATGGAATTGCAAATGCTACGCCAGGAGCGCACAATGGGTTTGACCCCTCAAACCCCTATTTTAGTGTTTTAATCCTGAGCGAAAGTAGTGCCAGCCGTGTGTCCGTGAGCAATCGCTTCATACAGGGCGTTCGGCGGGCGACCATCCAGAATAAGCACGCGCTGCGAACCTTCCAGTGCTTTCAGCGCCGCCTCGATTTTAGGAATCATGCCGCCCGCGATAACGCCGCTCTCGATTAACTCCTGGGCTTTGCGGGGTGTCATAGCGGGGATAGTCTGCTTTTCGGCATCCAGCACGCCCGGCACATCGGTCAGAAAAACGCAGACTTCGGCCTGTAGTGCTGCCGCCAGATGCGCTGTTACATTATCGGCGTTAATATTAAAAATCTGGGCATCCTCGTCCAGCGAAAAGCCAAACGGCGCTACTATGGGCATCAGGTCGGCCTTGAGCGCCATTTCCAGCACGGCTGTATTAACTCGCACTATTTCGCCGACATAGCCCAAATCGCCGTGTGCCGTGTCGCGGCGACATTCTAGTAACCGTCCATCAACTCCGCTCAAGCCAAGCGCGCTTACTTCCGGCGCACCAGCCCGGTTTATCGCTGCCACTAGCCCGGCATTAATCTGTCCGCGCATAACCATCAAAGCCGCGTCCAGTGCCGCCGCATCCGTCACGCGCAGCCCGTTATGAAAGTGCGGCTCTTGACCCAGCTTTTTCAACAGACCGTTAATCGCATTGCCGCCGCCGTGTACCAGCACCACCCGCCGCCCCTCTTTTGCCAGCCGTAGCAAATCGTCCAGCGTGGTATCCAGCGCACCCGTCGCCGTTTGCCCGCCCAGCGTGCTACCCCCCAGCTTTACCACCAGCGTCTTTTCCAATTGCCGTTGCTCTCCTTCTTAATTAAATTGTTGTTTCAGGCTGGAAATTTTTTGCAAAAAATTTCCAGCCTGAAAGAATTAAAAGTCCATTGGCGGAGCAATGTCCTACAGATTTGCCGAGAATGTAGGATGCTACTCTGTCAGTTGACTATTATACCCAATCTAACCAAAAAGGCCACCCGATTAGGGGAAGCCTTCTTAACTGAAAACGAAAACTAACCAAAAAGGCCACCCGACTAAAGGCAGCCTTCCTAACTGAGAACTGAGAACTGAAAACTGAGAACTACTTAAAACTTTTCCGGGAACAACTCGCGTAGACGCGGGTTATTGCGGTCACGATTGCTCAAAATCGGGTTAAGGTTGGGCCAGGCCACCGCTATATCGGGGTCGTCCCAGGTAATTGCCGTTGTATCGCTGCCATCGTAAGTCTTATTAACCAGGTAGACATAATCAATTTCGCTCAAAGCGTAAACCGAGTTGGCAAAACCTTCCGGGATAAAGAGGGCCAGCCCGTTTTCATCGCTCAACTCGAAACTTTCGTACTGCCCAAAAGTAGGCGAATCGGGCCGAATATCTGCCAGAGCCGTAAAAGCGCGTCCGCGTGCGACCCAAACGATTTTATCCCAATGTTCGGCGTGCAAACCGCGCAACACTCCTTCAACGGAATGGGAATGATTGACCTGCTGAATATTAAAAGTTTGGCCCGTTACCTCGCTCAATTCATCCAGGCGTACCACCTCGTGAAAAAAGCCGCGCTCGTCCCGGAATATGGGGCGTTGAATACAAAGTAATCCTTCTAATTTGGTCTTGGATATAGTGTTCACAATAGGCATTAGCTATCTTTTCTCCGAATTTTTCACAAAATCACAAAAATCGTTGCAAAAATTACTTCACCAGTTTGATTGATTTGGTTGATTGCTTGTTTGCCAGCGTCGTTGCCAGCAATTCCGAAATTTTTCCGGCTACTCGCGGCCAGGAATGTTTTTCCGCTACCTCCAGCCGTCGCTCTATCAAATATGGGTCATCGTTTTCCGCCATCGCCCGGTCGAGCGCCAGCGTAAATTCTTCCGGCGTAGCCGCCAGATGCGCCAGCCCCTTAAACGGCTCAAGGCTTGGCAGTGGCGTTGCTACGACGCTCCGCCCGGCCGCAAAATACTCGTGCAGCTTGAGCGGGTAAATCGAGCGAGTTAGTTCATTATACTTATAAGGAATAATTGTCGCTTGCATCCCGCGCAAATAGTGCGGCAGCATTACCTGTGGCTTATTTCCCAAAAAGTAAATATTCGGCTCGGCCCGCAATCGGGCTAATTCCTCGCGTGGCGGCCCGTACTGCCCGATTAGTACAAACGACACTTCCGGGCGACTGCGTGCCACTTTAATCAACAAATTGACATCCAGCCGGAACTCGATTTGCCCGACAAAGCCAACTCGTGGTTGTGGTATAGCCGCTAAATCCGGCGGCAAAGGCCAGGATTTATCTAAAGCTTGTTGAAAAAGCTTGAAATTTGCGCCATTTGGTACAAAATGGGTATTTGGGTTATGCACCTGCTTGGTTTCGTACAGCACTTTTGAGGTAGTAATTACTATATCACTGCGTTGCATCAGGCGGCGTTCTATCTCCACAATTTCGGGCGAATAGCCGGGGAAGCGGGCTACTTCGTCGGTGCAATGATACAATACCAGTTGCTCATCCAGGCTACCACAAACTGCTTCTCCAAAGTAAGGATTGAACGAAATCCACAAAATTGGCTTGTACATTCCCAGATGCCGGGCGGCGGAACGGACTGCCTGCCGGAAGAGTACACCATTACTTTTTAAGACGGGCTGTAAAAAAGGTCGGGGTAAACGATTAAAAGGGACTACTGGTGGCGGAGTAAAAGAGTAAAGATTTAGTTCCCGCTCGATTACCTTCCCGCTCAAGCTACGACCCAGCTTGGCCCGTTGTTCGCCATCAAACAACGTGGCCCGATAGTCACTTAAATAATTGAGCGGCGGGTCTACGAATAGCACCCGGTTCGACCTGGCAAATTCACGCATCAAATTGTGGCGACTGGTCGGGAAAGGCCAATCCCAGTCCATTACAGAAATACAAATAATGTCTTGATTTTGCAATTTGAGGTGATTTTGTTCTAAAACGTTTATCTCGAACCTTGTTAAACTTTTCATCTTAAATTATACCGTCCCACCTTGTGGTTATTTTTCTACTAACTGCCCGCACCCCAATTTGGTAATAGTTATAGCAGCGATGATTGTCAGATATAATAAGATATCAACCATCCAAACAAAACACTTCTTTATCAAATACTATAGCAGAGTTATGGGCTATCGTACAGTAGGAAATTAGGACGGTATTAGAGTAGAAAAATTTAACGCGCACCTCCCTTAAGCAAGGCTGGTATAGTTAGTAGCAGAATTTTAATATCTCCCCAGAAAGAATAAGTCACGGCATAGTAGTTATCCAGCACCAGCCGCTCCTCGGCACTCATGTCCGACCGCCCGCTAATCTGCCAAAGCCCGGTAATTCCGGCGGGCGCACTAAAGCGCAATTTTTGCCATTCTTCACCCAGCGCTTCGGCTTCATAAATCGGCAGAGGGCGGTTGCCGACCAGCTGCATATCGCCCAGCACCACATTAATGAACTGCGGCAACTCATCAATACTGGTCTTCCGCAAGAAATTACCTACGCGGGTAATACGCGGGTCGTTCTTGATTTTAATAAACGCCTGGTTCTTGTACTCGTTCTGCTTCATCAACTCGGCGAGGCGGGCATCCGCATCGGTGTACATGGTGCGGAACTTGTAAATTTTGAAAACCCGACCACTCCGCAAATTTCGGCCACCTGCTCGTCCTTCACCTACTCGCAACTGCTTGTAGAAAATTGGCCCTGGCGAATCGAGTTTAATCGCTACCGCCGCTACCGCCATTACCGGCGAAAAAACGCATAGCAACCCTAACGCTGCTAACAAATTAAAAGCTCGCCGGAAGAAACGGCTTGCTTGAAACTTGTTTACCGCACTCAGGCTGTAAAGGTCATTGACCCAATCGGCCTCAAACTCTGGCCCCTGGCACAGCAAATTCCCGCGTACCAGCGTATCAATCAATTTTACCGCCAGCCCAACTCTGGTTTGCGGGAAGATTACACTATTGCGAATCTGTGCGCCCTGTTCGACCACCACGTTATCGCCTAGCACGCTGTTTTCCAGCTTTGCATCCTGATCCAACTTGCAGTTATTCCCGATTACCAGCGGCGCTTGCAACTTTGCGGCAGGATGAATAGTGGTATTAGTGCCAATCCAGATACCGGGCCTGATTTCAGTATAGCTTGCCGGGGCAATCCGTTTGCTTATCTTGCCAGCCAGCATATCCATGTTGGCGTTCCAGTACAGATTCAGCGTTCCCACATCGCGAATTTGCCCTTCCGACATAAAAGTGTTGGCGGGTCGGTTCATAGAGGCCAGTTTAATCAGCAAATCTTCTATATTAAACGCCTGGTTATCGGGGATATAATTAAGTATTTCTGGTTCGAGAATATAAAAGCCAGTGTAGCAAGCTTCGGGTGCGCTCAATTGGATCGGTTTGGTCTGGATGGCTGGCATGGCATCTGCGCCATTAACTACCTGGTAGGCTGCTCGTAAAGCCGCGGCCAGCGATGCAACCAATGGGACTGCTACAATAGTTGCGATTGCTCCACTCTGCCGATGGTGTTCTAGAGCCGCCTGTAAATCTACTGATACCAGATGCTGACACTTGACTACGATAAAAGTATCGTTTAGTTCATTCTTCAAGCGTTTAATCGCCCCGATACCGCCCGGCAAATCTTTGCCAAAGGTAAAACGAAGTGGAATGGGTGGGCTACCCTTGCCTTCCCACAAACTTTCAATCTGGCCGCTGGGTCGTTCCGCCGTGATTAGTGCTTGCGTCACCCCCGCACCCGCCAATTGATCCAGCAAATGCTCTATTACAGCTTTATTTGCCAGCGGTACAGTCGCGAAAGACCCCGATTCAATCATGGGGGTCAGCTTTACAGTTGCTTCACTCGCTAGAATAACGGCTCTCATAGTTCAAAGCTCTCCTGAACCCTGGTCTGACGATTAGTTTGCCCCAAAACTAATAACTTGGTTGCCTAACGATAATCATAATCAGAGATTTCGACTAAATAGTGTAAATTAGCAGCCAACAAGGTAGCACGGACACTGCGGGATAAATTGCTTACTATTATTTGACCATTGGACTGTTCTAACTGGTTGCGTACCCAAACTAACGCGGCTAAACCTACTCCATCTACTGCTTTGAGGTTAGCAAGGTCAAGTTTAACATTATTATAGCCCCGACTTAGCGCACTGGCAACAAATTCTTTGAATAGTAAGCTCGATTTTTGGCCCAAAGTACCTAATAGGGTTATTTTCAGATAGGTGGCTTCCATTTCCAGCCCTACTATTAAACCACGTTGGGCCAGGCGTGCTTCCAGGCCGACGGGACTTTCAGATTTAACCGCTACATCTTGTTCGGTATCGCCAAAAGGATAAAACACAGCGTTGTTTCTCAAATCTAACCCGGTCGTAATATTGCTCATCTTGATTTACACTCCTTTATAGATTTGTTCTTGGACAACAGCAATTAGTTTCAATAGGGATTTAGGAGCTGCTAAAGGGTTAATTGGCCTTTAACTTACTAAACCATTATACGGGCTGTTTTGAAAGAATTTACCCATGTAACACTGACAGATTACTAATATGAAACTGTAGTAAGGAAA
>JBBQXW010000034.1:0-35688 GCA_038209275.1 Chloroflexia bacterium
ATGGCTGACTCTTACCCACATCTGAACCCGGACATGAATGTCCGGGCTAAAAAAGGCTGGTTTATTTCTTAGCCCGGACATTCATGTCCGGGTATTTGAACCCAAATCTGCATTGTGGGTAAGAGTCAGCCATAAATGGTCGGGCTAAAAATAAATGAGCTTCCCGTTCTTAGCCCGACCATTTATGGTCGGGTTCTCTTTAGCTCGATGCAAAAAACTGACGCACACCCTAAAACGAGGGGTGAGCGTCAGTTTTTTGCAAAGACCCGGACGTTCACGTCCGGGTTGGCTTGACCTGGCGCAAAAAATTGTCGCACACCCTAAAACGAGGACGTGCCTAATTGTGAAAAGATGATTCTGTATTGGCACATAACATTCGCCCTTCGGATTGAGTACTTTTCCGAAGGGCGAATGTTATGTGCCAATACCTCTACTGTTCTCGACATTCTATAAATAGTTCTTTCTTCTAGCCCCGGCCCAATATTACCTCTACCGCAATTTTTACGATGAGCCGTTTTTGCTCCGGCCCGCCAAACGGGTAAGGTCGTCCCAGATAGCGCTGGGAGAGTGCCTCAAGCTGTTCTCTGGCTCCATCTGCGCTTATCTCCACTACCCTGCCCCTTATGCTCGTCACCTGGGCCGGATTAGCCGGGTCAGGCACGTTCAAGGCCACTCTGGGGTCGCGCCGCATATTTCGTACCTTTTGATAACCTTCGACCGTGTTTATCAAAATATGGGTGCCATCGGTGTCCGCCCATGTAACCGTAGTATGGGGCGACCCGTCCGGCATCAGGGTGGCAACGTGGCAATAGGCGGGCTGTTTCAGCAACGCCTTAAACTCCTCCGAAAGCTCAACCATTAAATTTTACTCCTTGAAACCTGTTTTGAAGAATGATGTTTATTCAAGACCGCGTGAAAACACGACCCTTATCCTGTATGAGTGGCTCCGCCTCTTGTAGCGCATAAGCTGTACCTTTGACCTTGACTTCATTCTTTGAAGCTGAAGCAACCAGTTTGAGGCTAAAACAGGCGTTTTTCATTTCAATATTATCAATCTTGTGTTAGAGCAAGGAAGTGCCTAAAACAGCGCACCAATGATATAATCAGCTAAAAAGATTAGGTGTTTCCCGTAATTCACAGGAGGAAATCAGTTAGATAATGACTAATCCCGATAATAATTCAAAACAGCCGCCTTTCGTCTCGGCTTCGGCAAACCCAACGCCCGCCAAACGGCGGCCCGGCCTTTCCTGTTCGCTGCCTACTCTGATAGCGACGGCGGTTGTTTTTGTGGTACTGGTGATAATTTTTAACTTTGTCACGGGCGAGAAGCCAATCCCCGATTATCCCGGCGCGACCAAAGCCGAACTGACCAGCCAGGGCAACCAGTTTATAGATAGTCTTTACCAGAATAATAAGCGCGAAAGCTCTTCGGTTAAAGTTTTTCTGACGAGCGACTCGCCCCAGCAAATCCTGGCCTATTACAACACCGAATTTGATAAACTGGGTTACAAACAAGGCGAACGTGCCGCCAAACAATCTCCCGGTACTATCAGTATTCTGTTCAGCAAAGAAAACCAGCTTTACGCTCTCATCACTTCGGATACCAACGATGGTCGTATCAAAGACCAGCCCGCGGGTCAGAGTTACATCATAGTGGCGCAAGGGCGGACATAATTTTAGGCGCTTTGCAAAATCTGGTCTACAGTTGCCTGGGCTGTCTGATTGGTGCTATCTATCCATAATCCAATACCGACCATGCTTGCTCTGAGAATATTATCCAGGTAAAGCGCCCATTCTTGTCCCAGGGTAGATTTGGCCCGCGCTATACCTCGCTTTATTACTGTTTGTACACCGTAGATTTTCCAATGGCCTAAATACCAGAAATCACAAACATAGCTGGTTGAGTGGTAATTAACTGGGTGGTTTCTATCATAAAACCCTTCCAGTATTTTACCTGACCAAAAGTTTAGCTTAAATCGCTTTCTAATAGGCCAAAAGGCCGTTGTGCAAAGCTATTGCCGACAATTATAATTATCGTGGCGAATTAGCGCCTGCTTGATAGTGCTTTGGTAATTATAAAATTATAAAAAAGTATAACAGTAGAAAGAACCCTATATTAATGAAACCTTCCGAAGATTTAGTTAACTTGCCCACTGATGTGAGTGCAACGGTATTGCGGGGCAAAGTCTGGCGGCTGGCCTGGCCCAGTATTGCCGAAATGAGCCTGTTTATGGCGGTTGGCCTGTCTGACGTATTTCTAATCGGTCATCTTAGTCCAGCGGCTCAACAAAAATTAGGTTATGATAATGCTTCCGCCCTTGCCGGAACGAGTGCCGGACAATTTTTTAACTGGACGATGAACGCGGCGCTGATGGCGCTAAGTATTGCTGCTACCGCCGTAATAGCTCGCTCGATTGGGGCAAAAGACCGACCCAAAGCGGCTATCTTTGCCCGCCAAGCTTTGATTTTCGCTCTTGGCCTCGGCCTTATTCTGGGAGTAATCGCTTTGTTAGCGGGGCGCACTTTTATCTTTTTGCTCGGTGCCGAAGGCAATCTGGTTGATTTGGGTTATATGTACTTAAGTATTACCGCTTTTGGTCTGCCAGTTAGTGCAATGCTGATAACGGGCAATGGCGCGTTGCGGGGTAGCGGTGACACTCGCACGCCTTTGCTAATAATGGCTTGCGTGAATGTAACCAATATTTTAATCGCCTGGCTTTTCATCAATGGCGAATTTGGTTTGCCGGTGCTGGGCATCCGGGGTTCGGCGATGGGGGCGGTTAGTGGCTGGTCGCTGGGCGCGCTGATGGTCGTCACCCGGTTGTTGGGCTGGTGGCCCGGACAGCGCCGCGACACTGATGCTTTGCGAATCAAATTTAATCTGCGGCTGCAACCCGAACATATCAAAGAACTTGTCCGCATCGGTTTGCCTACTTTCGGCGAACAGATGGTTTTTCAGACCGGGCTTTTCTTCTTTGCCCGCTTCGTGGTCGGCCTGGGTACGGTGGCTTACGCCGGACATAGCGCCATTATCAACATTGACTCGGCTTCGTTCCTGCCCGGCATGGGTATAGCGACGGCGACAACGGTGCTGGTAGGGCAATCGCTAGGAGCAGGTCGGCCCGATTTAGCCGAACGCTATACTCGTACCGCCTGGGGGATGGGCCTCGTCTTTACTACGGTGATGGGAGTAGCTTTCTTCCTGTTCCCCGAATTTTTCTTGCGCTTGCTGATAAATAACGAGGCGGTTATTACTGAAGCGACCTGGCCCTTGCGTATTGCCGGAATATTCGACCCGATGATAGCGACCAGTTTTATCCTGATTGGGGCATTGCGCGGCGCGGGCGATACTAAATGGCCTATGTATAGCCGGATGCTCGGCACCTGGCTGTTGCGGGTTTGTCTGGCAGCGCTATTCATCCCGGTGCTGGGTTGGGGTCTGGTTGGTAGTCGTCTGGCGATGGGCCTGGACTCGGTAGCGGTGGCTATTTTCGTCTACTGGCGTTTTAGTAGCGGACGCTGGAAGGAAATCTGGCTGGAAAAGAAAGCTGGTTCGGATGCCAGAGCCGCCCGTTCTTCGGGCCGAGTCGCCCTCGAAGCCAGCGCCCCAACTATGCTGGAAAACGAGTCGTAGCCAAATTCTTTCGAAGAAAGAGGCTAACCAGGTAGAGCGGTGGAAAGCGCGCTCGGCACTCAAGGCCGAGCTACCTAGCCAAAGCCCACTGAAGGGGCTGGAAATCAGGACTGTTTATCTATGCTGGTTTATCGGTTTACAAAGCCATTGGCTACACGGCTAATCCTGTTCAGCCAACCATTTCAACAACTCCATCTCAAGACAGGTTGAGGTATGAGGAAATAACCTTTTCTTCGGCGGCTACCGATGGTTTGAAGCTGCGCGGTTGGTGGCTACCCAATCCAAAATCTGACCGGGTGCTAATTCTGGTACACGGACGCAACGGCAACCGCGCCAATGTTAGCGATAGCTGGATTGTGTTCCCGAAGCGGGCCACGTCGAAGCCATCACCAAACAGCCCGCCGAATACTCACTTCTTGGAGAACTTATGCCAAGACAAAACAGAGTTACCCCTTTTGGAGAAATTATTGCTACGCCGGAGCGCGGAATTTTTATGGGGAATCGGGGCTGTTTGCACGATGCCCATGAAAATCTCAAAAAGAACTGGACGACCCAGCGCTGGATAATCTGTATTCGTGAGTATAAAGGGATACAGCGTGAGCCGATGCCGCCCGGTCAGTACACCTCGCTCTTTTTTCTGGATGAGGCTACCGCGCTGGCTGCCGGGCATCGGCCTTGCGCCCTGTGCCGCCGCGACGATTTTAATCGCTTCCGCCATTTCTGGTTGCAAGCCAACCCCTATTTTCCCGCTGGAACAGTTCCCAGCATTGACGAAATAGACCTGATTTTGCATCGCGAACGAGTTAACGCATCTAAAGAGAAAATAACCTACCCCGCGAAACTGTCTGATCTGCCGGACGGCACGTTTATCACTCTGGACGACCCCACAACTGCCTACCTTGTCCTGAACGGCAACCTCTTGCGCTGGTCAGCCGGTGGCTATCTTGAGAAGCTTACTCAGCCGACTAACACCTCGGTGCAGGTACTTACGCCCGCTTCTATAGTCAAAACGCTGGCGGCAGGCTATACTCCTTTAATTCATCCATCTAAAGATGAGGTTTAATCAACTTTAGAATCATCTGTGTTCATCTGTGCTAATCCGTGTTTATCTGTGTTCCTTGCTAATTTATTATTTTATCCCTACCCTATACTCGTAAACCAGGGTCCCGCCCAGCCATGCCGCTACTACCAGTAGCACAAGCCCGCCGATTGCCAGCGCCAGGGTTATTCGGTCAAGGCGGGGTTTGAGGGTGGTAGCGGTTGCTGTTACGGTTTGCAGATTGCCTTCAGCGGAGCTAAAAGCAGGCGGTTCAGGTAAGGATGGCGGCACTTGGTCAAAGAGGAAAAAGCGGCGGTACATCAAAAAGCCGTAGACTACCAGCAACAATACTCCGCAGGCCAGATGCACCACCGTAACCGTCACCCAGCCTTCCCGCGCCAAAGTTTTAGGGCTGGCCTGTAAATCGTACAGACCTGTTACTACTGTCAGTACCAACCCCACATATCCCAATGCCAACACTCCGCTTATAAAGGCGGGTAAACCGGGCGGACGACCCGGACGAACCATCTCCCACAACAACGCCCCCGTTCCCACGAGTAAAAGCGCCACCGGGAAATGTACCAGCAAAGGATGAATCGCAGCAGGCATAGCGGCTAAGGGGTCACTTCGTACACGCCGCTTTGAGCCGCGATAATCACCCGCCCGGCAATCCCCAGGAACAGCCCATGCTCCACCACCCCGACCATACTCTTGATAGCCGCTGCCAGTCCTAGCGGGTCGGTGATAGGCCCAAAGCGGCAATCGAGGATGTAATTCTGTCCGTCGCTCATAAAAGGCGTTCCCTTAGAAGGGTCTTTCAGGCGCAGCGTCGGTTCGCAGCCCAGCGCCCGCAGTCGTGCCGCCGTATGATGCCAGCCGAACGGGATTACTTCTACTGGAATCGGCATCTTTTCGCCCAGTGCCGTCACCAGTTTACTTTCGTCGGCAATAATTATTTCCAGTCTGCTGGCGACTGCCACCAGTTTTTCGCGCAGCAGCGCCCCGCCCCGCCCCTTCGTCACACCCAGTGATACTGGCTCAACTTCATCTGCCCCATCAACTGTAACGTCCAGACCGTTAATATCATCCAGCTTTGCCATGGTTATGCCGCCGCGCCGGGCCAGTTTTTCTATTTCATCGCTGGTGGCTACCCCGGTAATGCCCGTCAGCGTCCCGCTCTTTATTTCCTGGGCCAGTTCTTCCACGAAAAGCTCTGCCGTCGAGCCACTACCCAGTCCAAGCATCATTCCCGACTTTACATAACGCTCAAGCGCCCCGCGTGCCGCCGCCCGTTTCAACCCAGTCATGTCTTGCTGCTCCATTACCAACCCTTTCTTTGCTTCAATTCCAATTTCTCTTTTTGAATTTTCGCTTGCACCCGGCTAAAGCCAGAAATATTCTTAGCTTTTGGAAATTTTTTGCAAAAAATTCCAAAAGCTAAAGAAAAAGCCAAATCGAATAGTAATAAACCTATAGTAAATTGCTGTATTATCGAGTTAGGTCTCTAGCGTAGGGGCTAATTGCCTTCGCCCTTTTTGATTGTGCCAGGTCAAAAGGGCGAAGGTAATTAGCCCCTACCGGCAAGGTCAATTTCTACTATATAGCCTTAGTCTTTGGGCGCGTATTCGTCTTCTTCCTCATCGTTCTCATCGTCTTCGTGTTCGTCTTCTTCAGCGCCCGCGAAGCGGTCGTTCAGACGCTTGATTGCCTCGTCCAGCAGCGCGACTTTATCGGGGAAGCGCTGTTTGGCCTGCTCCAAATCGGCTAAATGGTCTTCTACCTGGGTAGCGCGAGGGTCAAGGTCGGCAGCATCCTGGTAGGCTTCCCAGGCTTTTTCCTCTTTCCCTTGCAAGACCCGCACCAGACCTAAATTATAGTAAGCCCGGTTGCTACCGACATCGCCGCCCCGAATAAAAGTCTTTTCGGCTTCATCCAGCCGCCCGGTCAAATACTGAGCGTAGCCCAGATTGTTGATAGCAACGTGGCTATCGGGGTCAAACTCTACCGCTTGCCCAAAATATTCTATACATTTCTCAAAATTTTGCTGGGCGTAGTAAGCGTAGCCCATATAAAGATAGGCTTCGGAGTCTTCCGGCTGCAACTCAATCGCTTTACTCAAGAAAACTTCGGCCTCTTGCGGTTTGTCCAGCGCCAGCAACACCTGACCGAGCGCAATATACGCCTTTTGATATTCCGGGTCTTCCTCGATAATATCCAGATAAATTTCCGCCGCCCCCTCCAAATCGCCCGACACCTGCTGCAACCGGGCCGAACTCATTCGCACTTCGACGTTGCCGCCGCCCAGCATCGCCTGTACCTGGGCAAACAAGGGCGAACTGGCTAATTGTTGGGCCAGCGCATAAGGATCCATCTGAGAGAGGTTGGTCGCGTCACCTTCGTCGTCCTCATCTTCGTCTTCGTAATAATCTTCGTCCCCGTCGTACTCTTCCTCGTCTTCGATTTCGTCGCCCTCGAAATCTTCATCTTCGGCTGGCAAGATTGCGTCCGGCTCACGCACTTCTGGCTTCTGACTACCGTTACGGTGCAGCTTGTCCTGATTTTCACTCATCTTAAAAATTACCCTTCCGCCAAATTCGCTATAACTTACAAAAATAAATGCAAGCTCATTATAAGCGTCAGCTTTACTTGTGGCAAGGCACGGGTTTGAGTTTTGAGTTTTGAGTTTTGAGTTTTGAGTTTTGAGTTAGAAGGCGTGTTATAATGGGTTGACACCATGCAATTTTAAATTTAATGACACAGATTAGCACAGATAAATTGAAGGTGGGCATAATTTGCAAGCACAGTTTTTTGTAGGGGAGAGGTTTCCTCGCCCTTGAGCGCTAAGGTGGGTCAAAAGGATTGGGCTAATTATGTCCCACCTTCAGCTAATTAAAATATAAATAAAATCTGTGTTCATCTGTGTTCAAATCTTTAACCACAAAAGGGAAGAAAATGAGCCGCCGAACTAAGATTGTCGGAACGATTGGCCCGTCTTCGTGGGATGAGACGGTGCTGCGCCGCTTGATTGAAGAAGGACTAGACGTGGTGCGCCTCAATTTTTCGCACGCCGAGCATAACCAGGCTGCTACTACGATTAAACTGGTGCGAAAGCTTTCGCACGAAACCGGGCGCAACGTGGCGATTTTGCAGGATTTACAGGGGCCGCGTATCCGGCTTGGTGAATTACCTGTGCCAATTACTCTCGTATCTGGTCACGAAATTGTGCTTACCACCCGTTCTGCCGATGCCACTATTGCCAACCCCACCGAAAAGCAAGACCAGGCGCTTCAGCAACTGCGAGAGCGACTACGGGCGCAACTTACCACCGAACTGCAAAGCAAGCAAGTTTCGTTAAGCGACGAAAAAGCGGTGGCTGATTATATTCAGCAGATTTTCGACAAGTCGCTCACTGCCGAACCAATTTCGTTGAGCCAGGCAGAAAAAGTGTTGCTGCAAGAAGCAGTCTTTACCGAAATTGTAAATGACCGTTCGCTCCTGACTAACCAGTCTCCCCACGTGCCAATAGATTATCGGGAATTGCCGCTGGATGTAAAGCCGGGCGACACTATTTTGATTGCCGATGGCCTGATTGAATTAAAAGTAATTGCCAGTACCAGCGATGATATTCGCTGCATTGTTATTTCCGGCGGCAAAATTTCCAGTCACAAAGGCATAAACGTCCCCAGTGTCACCTTGCGCGTCCCCACGATTACCGATAAGGACAAAGAAGACCTGAAATTTGGAGTCGAGCATGGGGTAGATTATGTGGCGCTTTCGTTTGTGCGCCGGGCCGAGGATATGGTGCAGCTCAAGCAATTGATTCGTGAATATGGTGAAGCTTCAAAGCAATCGGCCTTACCGTTAGTTATCTGTAAAATCGAAAAGCACGAAGCGATTGACAACTTTGACGCGATTTTAGAAGAAACCGACGGGGTAATGGTAGCGCGGGGCGATTTGGGGGTAGAATTACCCGCGGAGCAAGTACCAGTCTTGCAGAAGATGCTTATTCACAAGTGTAATCTGGCTGGTAAAACCGTCATTACCGCTACCCAGATGCTCGAATCCATGATTCAAAATCCCCGACCTACCAGAGCCGAAGCAGCGGACGTAGCAAACGCCATTCTGGACGGTACGGACGCTACTATGCTTTCGGGCGAAACTGCCATTGGGCTTTATCCCATTCAGGCGGTGCAGGTGATGGGGCGGATTGCTCAGACCATCGAGACTGAACTATTTTACAAACGTCCGCCTTTCGACATGCTTTTGGAAACGGCTTCGTCCGTAACCGATGCCATCAGTCAGGCCGCTTGTGGTATTGGGCGCGAACTCAATGCCGTCGCTATTATTGCCCCGACCACCAGTGGCACTACGCCGCGCATGGTCGCCCGCAATCGTTCGCCTATCCCGCTTTACGCCTTTACCCACGAAGAACCTACCTATCACCGAATGGCGCTAATATGGGGAGTGGATGCAATTATGACCGAACGCTTTACCACCACCGACGAACTGGCGAAGCAAGCCGAAAAAGAGCTTATTTCACGCGGGCTGGCGAAAGCGGGCGATATTTTAGTTATTACCATTGGTGTGCCTATCGGCGTTCCTGGTCGCACCAATGCCATCCGGGTGCATGTGGTGGGTGAGGCATAGCAGTGTTTTATTTTTAGGCACTGCGAAGCCTACTTTTGCGGTTGATAATGCTCTCGATAAAGACCTCGAGGGCATTGTCATTTTCGCCGCCTTTAATAACATAGCCATCCGCCCCGGCGAAATAAGCCTGGGTCATATTGCGTAACTTGTTTTCGATACTGAATAGTACTACCGGGATAGCTCGATAAAGTGGGTTTTGTTTGAGGAGACGGCAAATTTCGATGCCATCAATATCGGGGAGAAGATAGTCCAGCACAATAATATCGGGATGCCATTGTCCAACTTTGTTCAGGGCGGTAGCGCCATCGTAGCTTACTTCAACCATGAAGCCATTGGCTTCTAAATCAAGCTGGGTTTTGTATGCTTGTAATACACTGTCTTCGACGAGCAAAACCTTTTTCATTTTTGTCCCTTACTTCATTTTCGATTAACCAACTCATAATTTTTCTAACACGTAATAAACTTAAACAACTAATCAATTTTAATATACGAACATTACGAAAGAGCTTACATGTGAAGGATTTTTAAATTTCAGGTTTATTTCTTTGAAAATTGACAGAGTTTTCTGAGGTGCTAAAATAGAAAGGCGATTATTGCCATATTTTAATTCAAAATAGAAAGGGATAGGGATAAAACTATGACTTGCCAGAAATGTGGTTTTAAGTACGACCACGAGGATGCTTTCTGCCGCAAGTGTGGGCTGACCCTGGCTCACGAAGCACATTTCAATCAATTTGAAGCCGCCGACGATGCGCCCGGCGAAGTGCTGAATGGCGAAGTGACCAGCATGGAAGTAGTGTCGTCTTCGCCAATTGTGTTAGAAAAAGAGAAATCTGGCCCGCTTTCACGCCTTGCCGGAGTGCTTCGTAGCGAACAGGGCAAGAAACTGGCTCGTGGCGCGGCCCTGGTTGCCGTGGGTGTTGGGGTGGAACTGGCAGTGCAAGCCCTGAACAAACTATCGCAAAACCAGACTGCGCCCGGTACTAACCTCGCTCGCCTTCGCGAAAATTCGCCTTATCCCGCGACGTGGAACTCGGCCCGCCCGGTGATTGTCGAAAGCGTTACCGTGCAGCGCATCCAGACCCGCACCGTTTATCGCACCTACCGTCCGCCCACCCCACCAGACAACAAATAAAATCCTGTTTAGCACCGGCGGCGTGATTGGCAAGCTACGTAGGAAAAGGTTTAAAAATGAATCAAACCAGATATGTTATCGGACGCTATGAAGCTGAAGAAAATATTCTAGCGCTATGGCATCCCCAGCCTTTGGTGCTAAATGAATTAAACCTCATAGAAGAATTTTTCAAAGAGGTTAACTACTGGCTCGAAAGCTGCCCGACCAAACCCTATTTGCTGGTAAATTACGCCAATGTAAATATCGCGGTAGATATGACACCCGAATATTCCCGCCAGATTAAGGCTTACCGACCAATGGTGCTAAATGTTTTCAGGTATAATATCTCCGACGATTTACAGGGCAGCTTTACCGCAATGGCTATAAGAATGGGTAACTTAAAAACTTCCACCAGCTCCAACATCTACCCTGACGAAACTAGTGCCAGGCAAGCTATTAAGCAGGCCCGCCAAAGCGCCCGATTGGATAGTTCTCCTTCAAGCTAATCTGGCGTTAAACTTAAAACCTGTTTCAGTAGGAGTGCAATTGATTACGCCCAGCCAAAGGGTTCGATAAATCAAACCCCAACCGAATAGGGTCTTATTGGTTTTGGCGCTGCTGACGTAAAGCTTCAAACAAAATAACACTGGCAGCGACGGAAGCGTTGAGCGATTCGGCTCCGCCCGGCATAGGGATGCCAACCAGTTTCGTAGCATTGCGCCAGGCTTCTACGCCAGGGCCGTGTGCTTCGTTACCAATAATCACCACGCTTGGCTTGTTCCAATCCACGTCGTAATAATCTACACTCTCTAATTCCTTAAAATAGTGGCGGCCATGGTCGGGTTGGTCTTCCAAATCACCTTCCGCCAGGAAAATCTGCTCAATCCCCATCTGCTCAAAGTACTGCAATAGCTCCGGCCATTTCTGACCAGTAGCCGCTGGAACGCGAAAGTGTGCGCCCATCCCGGCTCTTACTACTTTGGGCGAGTAAAAATCTACGCTACCTTCGGTCAACCAGACCGCTGTATTGCCCGCCGCACCCGCCGAACGCAAAATTGTACCCAAATTGCCAGGGTCTTGCAGGCCATCCAGCACGAGGTGAAATTTCTTTTCGCTCAGTTGCTCTGGTGTCCAGTTAATAAAAGGCACTGCCGCCGCCACGCCCTGCGGCGTAACGGTATCGCTGACCGACGCGATTACTTTTTCAGTCGTCGGGTAAACCCCTTTTTTATCCTGAAAAAGCTCAATCAGGCGTAGCAGCAAAACCTTGCCCTGCTCGGTGCGGCCCAATAATTCCGGCTCATACAGGGTAAAGAGCGGTGGATTAGCCGAAGCAAACGCTTCCCCGACCAACCGTACCCCTTCTGCCAGAAAGTGTTTGGCGGCGTAACGGTCACGTTTGGTGAGCAAATTACGTAAATACCGCGCCTTGTCATTATCCAGGCTGGTAATTACGCCCGGCCCGGTATTTTCTTCCACTTCCATCATCGCTGCTTTGATACGCGATGGTTTAGCCGGTGGCGGCGCTTTGTGGGCCATCGGTTTGCTGAAAGGACGCGGCGCAGGTGCAGGTGACGATTTGAAGCGCGGTCTGGGCGCTGCTACACCATCCTGGGCATCGGAGGTTAGTTTTTCTCCTGCCGGGCCACGGGTCGGGTCGCCCTCACCAATACCCTGTCTGCGCCGTTCCAGATAAGCCGGAGAAGGCTTGCGGGGTGGTTGCGCTCGTTGAGCTTTGGGTGGACGGCGGGTGGCGGGCTTTTTCTCATTCTTCATGTTAAAACTACTCCGGGTAAAACAGCAATGGCCGGTATATACCGGCCACAACTTTATTACCTGCTTTGATTTTGTTACTTAAAACCTGGCTGGCTAGGCGGTCTTGGCGACAGGGGCAGTTTGATGCTGTCGGGCCAGCTCGACAAACTGGTTAAAGGTAGCCACATCATTTACGGCTAGGTCGGCCAATATCTTGCGATCCACTTCCACTCCGGCTTTGGTCAGCCCTTCAATCAAGCGATTGTAGGGCAATCCGGCCACTCGGCTGGCGGCGTTGATGCGGGTAATCCACAACCGACGGAAATCGCGTTTGCGCGTGCGACGGTCACGATAGGCATAAAACAGACCGCGCATACGGTGCTGTAACGCCTGACGATAAAGCTTACTACGTGCGCCGCGATAACCTTTGACTGCATTTAACACCCGATGGTGCCGTCGCTGGTTCGCTGCGCCGTTTGTTGCTCGTGGCATAGAAAGGTTCTCCTTTATTCTTTCTTAGCTCTTGATGAGCAGGCAGGGCTGCTCCAAGCAAATTTTCACACCCCGAAAGTACTGTATTCAGTCACTTCTCCGGCACAGGCGCAGCCGGTCGGGGCAACACTCGATTTACGATTTACGATTTAGGAAGTTAGTGGCGGGTCACGCCTGATATTTTAACCTGTAACTATCTAAAAAATCGTCAATCGTCAATCGCGTAAATCGTCTACTTTGGCAAGCCGTAAGGCAAAGCTGCCTTGACGTGAGTAGCCAATGACGGGTCAAGCGGCAGAGACTTGTCGTAAAGCTGCTTCACGCGGGAAGGCTTGCGGCGGCGCAAGTGGCTTTTCAACCCTTTGGCGCGCATAACCTTGCCAGTCGCGGTTAGCTTAAAGCGCTTTTGAGCGCCTTTATGCGTTCGCATTTTAGGCATTGGGCCGCGTTCTCCTTTCCAAAAATAAACCAATTTGTTTTGAATTGATTTGCAATAGAAAGCGCCGAGGTTGCTCGGCGCTCATTTCACAAAGCCTGAGTATTATATCACATTCACCTCAAGAATTCAAATTTACCTTCATGCCCTATTTTACTCCTCATCCCCAAAATCTACTTCATCGTACAATTCTTCCAGCGTTAACTTAATTGTACCTGAAGGCAGTTCCAGTTCCAGCGCTTCCTCTAACTCAAGTAATGGTGGCAATTGTAGCCAGCTTTGAAGGCCAAATCGCTTGTAGTGAACTACCTCAACCTGCTCTGAATCTATCATAATACAGTAAAGCAAGCCAGGAATAGTTTGGTAGTGTTCCAGCTTAACGCTGCGGTCATAATTGCGGGTGGAAGGACTTAAAACTTCAAACAAAACTACCGGGTTGGAAAGGGTGTAAGGGTCGCCTTTGTAAAATTCAGTTGGGCCACAGATAACAGTGGCATCAGGATAGGTAATGAAATCTTCCCCTGCCGCCTCTTTAGCTTTCTTGCGTTTAGGATTAGAGCGCGCAATTAAAGACATTCCAACCTTCAGGTCGCTATTAAAAGCCCGGCAACCTTTACCTCTGAGTTCGCGTTTTAAGCCTGCGGCAAGGTTTAGCCCAATCTGGCTGTGTTCAGGGCTACCACCTGCCATATTATAGATTTGCCCTCTGAGGTATTCTCGCTTTACTTCCGAGCGTTGTTCTTCCCAAAGGTATTCTTCAACGGTATAAAAGTGGCGATTTGCCTGGGCCATAATTTTATCCTGTGTTATTTTGTAACCGTGCCGCCCGGTGCGACTGTCACCCTGACGAAGGAAGGGTCTCGGCTCTACCTAATCGGCAACCAGAGATGCTTCGTACCTCACACCCCGTAAAGGGGCGTGACGGGGTTAAGTAGTTACTTTATTTTAGCATATTTTCAGGGCAGATAAAGTACTGCTTCAGGAAATCAGGCAATACAAAGACACCGCGAATATAGCGAAGCAAATCTGATTTGCTTCGCTATATTTGCTGGGTCTTTTTTGCGCCGTTGCTAAATGATAATGAATTAGCTGGCAGCCATTGCCAGCGTGGGTTGCTTGCTCTCGATTTCGGCCACCAGGCTCAACCGCCGATAATACTCAATCGTCGCTTCCCGGATGCCCCATTCGTAGCCCGATTGCTTGCTCAAATATTTTTCGAGCTGCTCGATTTCGCGCTGGCGCTTTTGTAGTTCCGCCTCGTCTTTAACCCGGTGTCCGCTCAGGCGCGCTACCACCCGCAGATAATGTTTCTGTCCGCGATTGCGGCCTATTGCCCGCTCGGTCAGGTTGGCTAGAGCAATTGTGTCCAGCGAGAACCCGGCTTCGATCAGTTCGCGCCACGCTGGAATTAACTGGCAAGCGCCAACCTCAATCCAGCCCCGTTGCGGTTCAGCCCCGTTCCTCATTCGGAAAGGCACTTCTGGCTGGCGCAAAGCCCAGACCTTGAAAAAGCTGTGTCCATAGATTTGCAACCAGCTTTTCGCACTCTCTTCCAGGCTTATCTCGACTCCAGTCTGTTCGTGCAAAAAAGCCTGATGTTCTGCAAAGCGCGCCCACAAAATTCTCGCCAAATCGTTCGGGTAATAATGTCCCACTAACTGAAAGACCTTACGCCGATACAATTTCGGGTCTTCTTCTTCCGACCCAACGTAAGAAAATTTCAGCACGTCTTCAAAACCAACATCGCCGGTTGAGCCTACCGGCACATCGAAAATTCCATAACCCAATTGGGTTTGAAACTTTCTATCCTGATATACCTCAATTGCATTAATATCGCCACGCATAATATTAGATAATTCCCCTTGCTTCAGTTCTAGTACTTAAAAATATTCCAGCAAGCGGCTTTACTTGCCCACGCTCATCTTTGATTATTCTACTGTATATGACGCAAAAGGGTTGTGATAGGTTTCACATTCAGTCTAGGTCTTTAGTCTAATATTTAACAATCTTTTTTCAGGCATTTTAGCGGATGGCATAACAAAAAGGCTACCATTTTAGCGGTAGCCTCTAACTAACAAAGAACTCTTTAGTTCAAAACCCAAATAAGTAGGCCACCTGTCACCATGACGCAGGAAGGGTCTCGGCCTACCCAAAGCAATTACTTCGGCAACCAGAGATGCTTCGTGCCTCAGCATGACTGGGGCAAGTGAGTAGTTACAAACTCAAAACTATCTTCCCTTAAAGTTGGGCTGGCGTTTTTCGGAAAAGGCCCGCATCGCTTCGCCGACATCTTCGGTGGTGAAGCAACGGGCGATATAGGCCAGTTCGCTTTTTAGCTGGGTGGTCAGGTCGGCGGTAGGCGAGGCTGCCAGCAAGCGCTTAGTCAGGGTCTGGGCTAGTGGCGGGCCTGCCGCCAGTTTTGCGGCATAGTCGGCGACGGTTTCGCCAAAATTTTCAGCCTCGAATACCCGGCTAACCAGGCCAATGCGCTCGGCTTCATCAGAGGTAATATCACGCGCCGTCATGATAAGCTCGGTGGCCCGCGATGTACCGACCAGCCGGGGCAAAAAATAAGTTACTCCGGCATCGGGCGATAGGCCACGGCGCAAATAGCCCGTTGTAACAACTGCGCCAGCCTTTATCAAGCGAATATCGGTGGCGAGTGCCAGGCCCAGCCCCGCCCCTGCCGCCGCCCCGTTAATCGCCGCAATCACTGGCTTATTGCAATTTACGATTGCCAGCGCCTGCCGTCCAACCCAGCCCAGGTCGTCCAATTTGGCTTGCCGCCCTTGTTCGCGGCTTACACTGCGTTGCGCCAGATTCTCAGGACTCAAATCTAGCCCGGCACAGAAGCCTCGCCCTGCCCCGGTGATAACCACTACTCGTATCTCGTCGTTCACCGAAGCTTCCTCAATTGCTCTTGGTACTTCGTCCGCCAGCCCCTGATTGACTGCGTTCAAGCGCTCAGGTCGGTTCAAGGTAATAGTGCAGACTCCTTGTGGTGTAAGGTCTATCAGCAAATGCTCATAGTTTTGGCTCATATAAACTCCTCGTTATTAGTTCAAGGTTCAAAGTTTCCCAGTGAGGTTTAATTTATTTTTGGTCAGGGTACTAACGAAAGTACCAATTTAAGACGGGCAGATGCCTGAATTATAAACTAAAATAGCTTTGGCTGGGCCAAAGCTACTTTGTTATAATTCAGGCATGAATTCAACTGGAGTGGGTTTAGCTCAAAAACAGCATTTCGCGGTATTTCGGCAAGGGCCAGAACTGGTCGGAGACTACCTCTTCCAACTCGTCGCAGACCTCGCGCACTGCCAGCATTGCCGGTAGCACGTCATCTGCCATGCCACGCGCTTTTTTGGCGGGGTCTTCTACCTCGGACAGAGCGCTGGCTTTATCGTGTAGGACTGCCAGTTTGGTCTGCAAATTCACGATAGCGTTAGCGCAATGCTGTAACTGGGCCAGTTGATGTTTGGCAGGCTCCTGGTCGGCGCTAATTTTTAGCACGTCCATCAATTTCTTGATTGAGCCAGCCAGCAATCCCTGCTGCTGGTAGGCCGCCGGTAGCACCATCGTCGTGGCAATATCCTTGAGGGCTTCCACCTCAATTTCAACATCTTTGACGTAGCGCTCTAGCTGGACGTGGTAGCGGGCGTGGGTTTCCTCCTCGCCAAAAACGCCACTTTCGCTAAAGAATTTTACTGCATCCGGCTTAACCAATTCTGCCAGCGCTTCGGGCGATTTCCGCAAGTTGGGCAGGCCGCGCTTCTCAGCTTCTACCACCCATTCTTCAGCGTAACCATTGCCTTCATAGCGAACCTTTTTGGTATCAATTACGGCCTGACGTACTACATCCATCACTGCCTTGTTAAATTCGGTACCAGCATCCAGATGGGCTTTGATGTCGCGGTGCATCTCGTTTAAAGCTTCGGCGACGGCAGCGTTCAGGAAGGCCATCGGCATCGAAATCGAAGCCGACGAAGCGACGGCGCGAAACTCGAACTTGTTGCCAGTAAAAGCGAAAGGCGAAGTACGGTTGCGGTCAGTGTGGTCGCGTTGCACATCGGGCAACTGCGATACGCCTAGCGCAATAATTCGCTCTTCGCTGGCTTCTTCGCTGACCGTACCGTTCTCGATATTATCAAGAATGGAGGTCAATTGTTCGCCCAAAAAGACCGAGATAATCGCCGGCGGTGCTTCGTTCGCACCCAGGCGGTGGTCGTTGCCGGAACTGGCAATCGCGGCCCGCAATATCCCGGCTCGTTTGTAAACTGCCTTCAAAGTTGCGGTCAGGAAGACCAGGAATTGAATGTTAGCATTCGGAGTGCGACCTGGCTCTAGCAAGTTATTGCCGTCCGAATCCTGCATTGACCAGTTGTTGTGCTTGCCGCTACCGTTTACACCAGCGAACGGTTTTTCGTGTAGCAGCATTGCGAAATTGTGCAACCGGGCTACCGAGCGCATCACTTCCATCGTCTGCTGGTTATGGTCGGCGGCAATATTGGCCTCTTCAAAAATTGGGGCAGTCTCGAACTGGCTGGGCGCAACCTCGTTATGGCGGGTCTTGACCGGGATACCCAATCGGTACAGTTCGTATTCGGCTTCCTGCATAAACGCCTGTACTCGGTCTTTAATCGTGCCAAAATAATGGTCTTCCAGTTCCTGACCTTTTGGCGGCTTGGTGCCGAGCAAAGTACGTCCAGCCGAAACCAAATCGGGCCGCAAAGCATAGAAAGCCTGGTCAATCAAGAAGTATTCTTGCTCCGGCCCAACCGTCGCGGCTACTCGAATAGCACTGGTATTGCCAAAAAGCTTCAGAATGGCTAACGCCGAGGCGTTCAGGGTTTCCATCGAGCGCAGCAAAGGCGCTTTCTGGTCAAGCGCATGACCGTAGTAGGAAATAAAGACCGACGGTACACACAGCGTTTTGCCGTTCGGCTCTTCCATAATGAATATTGGGCTGGACGGATCCCAGGCAGTATAGCCGCGTGCTTCAAAAGTAGAGCGCATTCCGCCGGAAGGGAAGCTGGAAGCATCTGGCTCGCTTTGAATTAGTTGCGAACCGCTAAAGCGCTCTATCGGCATTCCTTCGTCATCAAAACTCAAGAAAGCATCGTGCTTTTCGGCGGTCAGCCCGGTTTGAGGCTGAAACCAGTGGCAAAAGTGGGTTGCGCCTTTTTCCAGCGCCCATTCTTTTGCGGCATTCGCTACTTCTTCGGCGATAGCCTTGTCAAGCTTGGTGCCACGTTTAATGGTATCTTGCAACTTGGCGTACACCTTCTTGGGCAGTTTCGCTTTCATTATTTCGGCGTTAAAGGTGTTGCTACCATATATTGAAGTTACCTTCAAAGGATGGCCTTTTTCATCTACAGGCCAGTTAAAGGTACGTGATTGGCGGTGGCTGACCTCTTGAATAGCCCAAAGGCGGGCATTCGACCCCGCTGCGGATGTGGACATTTTATCTGTTCTCCTTAAGACTTATTAGGATTCGTACTAGCTGCACAAACATTAACCCATTCTAGCATAAAAAGCATTGGTTTATCGCCAAATTTGGTCGTCAAACAGCACAGAATTTAGCACCAGTTTTTGTGCATAATGTACAAGTTTTTTGAGGTCAGGACGAAATGTACTCTGCCTGGCACTATCCTGCGTTATAAATTTTGAATCGCTTCCCAAACTTGCTCGATTGTGACTGAGCCGATACCACCTTCTGCCGCCGAAAGCGCCTGATATTCTGTCAAGGGCAAGCCTTCGGGGGCGACCTGTTTCAAAGGCGAAATCGCCCGACCTTTCGGAGTATATGGGCCGTAAGCAACCGGGCTACTTGGCCCAAAAATCGCCACTACTTTCGTTCCACAAGCCGCCGCAACGTGCATCAACCCGGTATCATTGCCTACAAATAGCCTGGCTTTCTCGAATAGCGCGCCGCTTTCGGCAATATCGAATTGCTCTGCGGCATCCAAAATTAAGGGGGAAGGCCCGGCAGTTTCCAGCACTTTTTCGACCAGTTCCCGGTCACTTTTTGCTCCAATAATAACTACCTGAATTTCGGTTGCCGCCAATCGTCGGGCGATTTCGCCAAAATTTTCGGCGGGCCAGCGCTTTGATAAAACCACCGTATCCGGGTTATGTCCGCCGCCCGGATGAATTACCGCCATCTCCCGTCCCAAATCCAGCCCCAACAAACCCGCCTTTTTCTTAAAGCTGTGCCGGGCTTCTGCACCCGGATAAAATTCAGTGATTGACGATTGACGCACCCAAAGGGTACCCGCGATTGACGATTGACGATTACTATCTATTTGACTCTGCGCTCCAGATGCTTGCCTTGAGTCCTCAATCGTCAATCGCGGGTACCCTTTGGGTGCGTCAATCGTCAATAAATAGGTCTCGGCTTCGTGACGCAGCGGGTCGGTGGCTTCGAGGCGAGTGCGGACGTTCAGGGCAAAGCCGCGCCCCCGGCTATCCAGCCCGGCACGCACTTTTATGCCAGCCAGCCAGGGTAAAAGGGTCAGCAGGGGCGAACGGTCTAGCACCAGCGCGGCGTTATATTTTCGCTGGCGTAACTTTTTTGCCAGAGCCAGATATTGCCGTAACGTGAAATTTGAGCCAGAGAAACCTGTATCTATCAGCGCCGTCAGGCGGGGGTTATGCTCTAAGACTGGCCTGGCCCAGGTGCTAACTACAAATTCAAGCTGTAAGTCGGGCCGAGCTTCGTTCAAGGCTTTTATTAGGGGGGTTGTCAACACCACATCACCCAGGCAGCACGGCTTGATAATCGCTACGTGCGCTCCGGGCGGCAAATCCGAAACTGTTGGGACAGCCCGACCTTGCAAGCGGCGCGGTAAATCAAAAAGCTGGCGCAAGCCTCGGCAAGCCAGCGTGATAGCGCCTTCCCGTAGCCGCGCCGAGTATTTTCGCCGGACTATTGCCTTGCTCTGGTTAGTGCCACCTGACATTAGCTTGGTTTGGCTGCGGCGGATGGGCCAATCGCGAAGGTCATTTCGCCCCGGCAAGCCACCTCGCCGTTTACGGTGGCAACTCCACTGGCTTTGCAAACCGGGCCGCGCACTTGCAGAATCTCTACTTCCAACCGCAATACGTCCCCCGGCACGACCTGTCGTTTGAACCGCACGCCGTCTATGCCGCCAAAAAAGCCAATGCGCCCTTTATATTGTTCCAATCCCAGCACCGCGACAGCACACACCTGCGCCAGCGCCTCGACCTGCAACACACCCGGCATCACCGGGTAGCCCGGAAAATGGCCCTGAAAAAACCATTCGTTCGCGCTCACATTCTTGATACCTACCGCCCGCTTGCCCCATTCCACCTCAATTATTTTGTCCACCAGCAAAAACGGAAAGCGGTGCGGTATAATTTCCTGTATCTCCACATTGGTCAATTCCATCAATTTCCCTTCTCTAAATTAATCTTTGCCTACTCCCAGGCTAAATCCTGGGGAGGTTATTTTTAGTTTTTGAAAATTTTTGCAAAAATTTTCAAAAACTAAAGGAAAAAGGTTTTTGCAAAAAGGCGAAACTATCGTTAAATTTTAATGAACGCTAACACTATTCGGATTTAGCTTTAGAAAATTTCTGGCGAGAAAATTTCAGGCTAAAGGAAAATTTACTTCTCTATAGGCCAGTTTAACACCATCTCGCGCTGGGCGACGGTTTCGGGTGAGTTTAAAAAACTCATGGGTATGCCTTTGCGTAGGCGGGCAATTTCTTTCAGGGCCACTTCGCCGCTCATACCATGCCGCACCAGATAGCAACCGACTACTGTTCCTGTCCGACCCAGCCCCGCCAGACAATGTACATAAACTGTCTGTTCCGCTTCAATCGCCCGGTCTATTGTATCTAAAATATGCTGCATTTTTTCTACCGAAGGTATTCCCCGGTCACGAACAGCTACGCGCCAGTACTCGATAGCCCGGCCTGTTGCGGCGGCTTCCTGTAGCGCCAGCGCCTCATAGGGGCCAAGCTCCGCTTCTTCGGTCAAATCTACAAAGACTGTTACACCTGCTTCAAACAATTGCCGGATGCTTTGCCGAGTCACTTCGGCAATCATTGAGCCGGGATATTCGCCTGCCATCAATTTTCCAGGCCGCACCCAATAACGCGAACTAAGCAACTTTCTTACCCTGTATAGCCAGCTATTCAATTTATCTTTTAATCTTTCGTGGTTGCATTTTTACCTCAAATTGCCACTTTTATAAATTATTAGTTTTGGGAAAATTTTCCCAAAACTAATAGAGAAAGTTGATCTGTTTTATTCCAGGGATGTTTTATACCCCAAGATTTAATCCCATCGCCCCGCTCCTTTGTGGCTAAAATTGGTACAAGCATAGATTAATTATAACATATTTGTGCTTATATGATATAATCACTTTGGAATTAGCACAAAACTTCTAACCGAAAAGGAGAAAACTATGAACCACTTTATGCAAGAGCAATGGTCTATGTACGAGGGAACGCACGGGATGCGTACTCAGCTAATGGATACCCTGAGTGATGCTGATTTGGCTTTTACCCCAGGTGGGCAGAACATGACACTGGGTGCGTTGTGCCGCGAGATAGGTGAAATCGAGTATTCCTACATTCAATCGTTCAAGACTTTCACGCAAGACTGGTCTTATCGCAATACCGAGCCTGGCCTGGAAACCAGCGTGAGCCAGCTCAAAGCCTGGTATGACGAGCTGGATAACGACATGAAGGAGACCCTGGCAGCGCTATCGGATGGCGATTTTAATAAGATGGTGAATCGGGGCTTTGAGTTTCCGCTCGAAGTCCAAATCCAGATTTATCTTCAGGCGTTGCTCATTTTCTTCGGCAAGGCTACTATCTACGTGAAAGCAATGAACCGTCCGCTCCCCCAGATAATTCAGGAGTGGATTGGTTAGGGAATGGGACGAAGATACTTGCGACAAAGCGGACGAAGAACGCAAGGCCCGCGTCCGCAAAGGCGAGACCCATTCAGGGCGAAGCGGCAGCGAGTCCAACGCCAGCTAATTAGTTGGTAGATTAGCTAAAAAAGGTCGGAGCAAGTGTCACTTGCTCCGGCCTTTTTTTAGCTTTTAACTAATTTTTTTCCTGAAACGCCAGCGCCGGATGCTATGGCGCGGTTTGGCTAAACGGCGATGGAGCGCCCGAAAGCCGTTCGGGGTCATGCGGCGTAAGCGCCGACTGCGGCGATAAGCAATCAGGCCAAGCTGATAACTTTCCCACATTTCGCGAATCTGCTGCGACGAGTGGAGCAAAATGGTCTGGCTTTTGAAAGCGGCCCATAATTCCTGCACGGTTGGTTCGCGTCCTTCGGCCTCAATTTCGGCGATACGCGCGCGGGCGGCGGTCAGTTCGGCCAGTTCGCGGCGCAACTCGTCCTCGACTGCCTCCGGGCCGTAGCGTTGGCGCACGTAGCCATCGGTGAAGGCCCGCACTTCTCCGCGCACTGAGGGCAACTTGCGGCCCAGGAACGCCGAAAACTCGTAGGGAGTCATGGCCGAATTTGGTTTTAGTCCGGCGTGTTGGGCCGATTTCAGCATACGCTGGTACACCGACATCGGCGTGACATCCGCCAATCGCAACTGGCTGCGTAGCCACCACTGGTTCGCCTGATAAAGCAGCACGCATAGCGCCACCAGACCCAGCATACCGAACAACCACGCCAGCGCCGGGTTGGGCTTTTCTTCATCTACTGCCCGGTTAGCCGCCGCTTCTGCTTCGCTGACCGGGTTATTCTGGCCCGGCTTTAGCTTCTCGTCCGGCGTTTCGGGAACTGCTGCTACCGGCGCAGGGGTAGCGACTGGTTCGGGCGTTGGCGTGGGCAAAGGCGGAATCGAAGCCGGGTCAAGCGGGCGGGCAATTTCATCGCGGCCAGGAGTTGGCTCAAAATCCACCCAGCCGTAGCCGGGGAAATATGCCTGACTCCAGGCGTGGTAAGCATTAGCCCGAATCAGGGTGGTCGCTGTCGCCGGGTCAAATTCGCCGCCGTTAAAGCCAGTCATCTCGCGGGTCGGGATGCCCAGACTACGCATCATCACATTAAAGGCCGTGGAGTAATGTACACAATAGCCCAGCCGCGAATCGAACAGAAAAAAGTCCACCACTTCGCGCCCTTCGGGAGTATACGGCGCGTTCAGGCTATAGGGAATCGTCCGCAAATATGCTTCAATTGCCTTCGCCTTGTCGTAGGGATTATTTTTGTCCGCCGTCAGGCTCAGGGCTAAATCTTTGACGCGCTGCGGCACTTCGGTGGGTACTGCCAGATAGCGGTTGCGTACCCATTCCGGGTAACTCTGGTTATTTTTGGGCGCGGCCCGCAAACTCTGCTCGTCCGCCCGGAAACGTAGCCCTTGTGTGCTGAAAGTTTCGCCCATTTCTAGCGGCTTTTGCATGTTCGCGCCCAGCAAATCATCGTAATTCGGCTCGTAGCCGTCGAAATTGAGCGAATACGGTACGCCGTCGCGTATATCATACGAAATTCGGTTGCCAGGCACTTCTTTAGTCAGTCGCTCAACTTCGGCCTTGATTTTCTGGCCGGGGTCGGTAGCCTCGAAGCGGGTGCGAACTGCGTCGCCCTGGTTAATCTGGTTGGTATTGACCACGAAAGTATAAATCCCGTCGCGGCTCAAATAGACGTTTGAGGCCGGAACGGTATAAACTTTTTCGGGCAAGCGCTTCTCGATGACCCGAATTTGCAGCCGCCCCGATTGGTCACGGTTGCCGCCGGGCGGCAGATTTAATGCTTTTAGCTCGGTTTCGAGCGGGAATTTGTAGACCCAGCCGTTTACTTCAAAGCTATATTCGTCTATCCCGTTTACGTTTTGTAGTTTTACCGTGCTGCTGTTGCGATTGTTGGTGGATTGACTGGCGGTATAGCTGCCATTGTTAAAAGTCAGGCTCAACGGTAACGCCGGGCCACTCACGCCGCCTTTCGCTTGCGATTCCTTGAGCAATTTGACCAAAGGCAGCAAATCGGGCGGGATAATCTGCCCGCTACTTTCGTCTACTATTATGCTACGGCTGCTATTGCTGCCATCCGAAATGTTTTTCGAGTTGATGCGGTCAAGCGGGCTGTTAATTACCAATCGCTCCCAGTGATAAGCCAGTAGCGAAGCCCGGTCTACCGTCACCAAATCGCCAATCGTGACGACGGCGTTAAAGTTAGGTACGAGCGGCGTAACATTCAGCTTGTATTGAGCGCGGCCCTTGTCCGTGCTGGTCGGCAAGCTTTGACCGGGGGCAAGCGAAAGCTGGTTGAAAACTTTGTCGTTCTTGCTGGTGGGCGTGCCGTCCTGATAGGTGGCTGTCCAGCCTTTGCCGTCGTACAAGTCCATGGCCGAGACTTGCAAATATTTCGGGTCGTCGCCCTTCACCTTTAATAGCGGCTCATCACTTAACGTAATCGGCCCGCCAATCGTAAACGATTTGGACAGATTGTTATAATTAGAGGGGAGGCGACCTTCGCGTGCCGGGCCAAGATTTGGGGCAGAACCAAAGCCGACGATGCCAGTCTGGAACTGCTGCCAGGGGCCGTTGATGTTGGACAAAACCTGTCCGAGTGGCTCGACCTGTGATGAACTCGGCACGGCAAACGCCGCCGCCGTTATCAGCAGTACCAGCGATGCCCCGACTAGCATTGCCCCGCGCCACAATTTGCGGCTGTAAGGAATCCGCAGTCGCCGCCAGCGTTCTTCGTTCATGTACGAATTGAAGCGTACCACCAGCAGCAGCGAACTAATCAGGAAAATTGAGAATGAGCCAAACGGGTTTGGCGGGTTGTATGCTAGATTGATTGTCAGCATTACGCCCATCACCAAAATCGCCAGCCAGACCCGATGCCGCCGGAAAACCAGCCAGGTTGCGGCATAGCCCACCAGCCAGGTAATCAGCGCCAGACTGACCAGAAAGACCAGCGGGTCGTAAGTGCTAAAGCCATTCTCGCCCCACTTGACCACCCGAATAACGATGCTGCCCAGCTTGCGCGTCCAGTCGTCGTTGGCGTAGCGGGCATCTACATAGGGGAAGACCAGCACGCCGACAAAGACCAGCCCGACGCTAATCATAAACGAATGGGCCAGCAAACCGGGGACAAAGCGCACCTTTGCTAACACAAAACCCAGCAAAAAGGCCACTACTGCCGCCCTGGACAACAACGAAACGCCTTGTGTCCAGCGCGCCCCTTCGATTGACCAGACCACCGTCATAAAAGCCAGACCGAGCGCCAGCAAACTAAACCAGCCTTCTTCCAGCTTCAATCTATTTAAAAGCGAAGTTTTCTTCATAATTTTCTTTTTAGTGATGAGTGATGAGTAATGAGTGATGAGTAAAAATCAGCTGACGGAGCAGCATCCTACAAATCAGCCCGGTCTTGTAAGACATTGCTCCGCCAATGGATTTCCTCATCACTCATCACTATTTTATCCTTGCGGCTAGACGGCCCAGTTCGCCGTCCAGCGCCACCCCAATATCGTCGCCACGTTTAATTAAATAAGTTGGTACGTTCATCGAAGCTAAACCGCCGACGGTCAGGAGCGAACCCTGTTTTGCGCCGAACGTTCCCGGTTCTACCAGCGCTACCGCTACTTTAACACTTTTTCGCAAAAGGAGTGGCAATACCGCAATCCAACCCTCGTCTAATGAAGATGTTACCAGAATTAAAGTATCACTGCTTTTGAGCCGCAGTAGTTCTGCCACAATTAGCTGCCCGAAATCGGTTTGGCCCTGCACCCGCAAAACCGAGAGCGCCTCAAACAACTTGATTAGCTGGCGGTCTCCCCGGTCACTGGAAATCTGTTCGTGGTGCTGTCCCCACGCTACCAGACCTACGTTGCGCCCGTCTTCTAAAAAGTGTTTTGCCAGCGTCGCCGCTACCGCCACGCTGTATTCCTCGGTTGAGTCGAGCGTTCGGAAATTAGTATCGGAAGCAGGTCGCCCTTCGGGTAAATTGTTGCGCGGGTTAGGCTCGACCACCCAATGACTTGCCTGATTCAAATCCAGAAAAATCTGGACATCGGCTGCTGGGTCAAACTCAAATTCTTTGACAATCAGGCGGCGCTGCCGGGCGGTCGAAGCCCAGTGAATCCGATTAAGGCCATCGCCGGGACGGTAATCGCGCAAGCCACTAATGTTGGGCGTGGTGTGGTGGGTCGGGCGGTTGACGCTGTTGCCGCCCGGCAAAGAGCCGTTCAAGCCCTCGAAGCGATTGACTTCAAAAGCCGCCGGATACACCGTTAAAAAGCGGGGAGCAGCCAGACGGCGGCTAAAACGGAACAACCCGAACGGGTCGCCCGCCGTTACCGTAAGTGGGCCAAGCTGATAGCGCCCGCGCATACTGCAAAAAGTACGGGCCTTCCATTGTGTCCGGCCCAGTGGCCTTAAACTCTGGACACAGGTGAGCTTGTGACCGGGCAAATCGGAATTGTCGGTCACTTCCAGCCATAGCTTCGGCAAAAGCGAATGGTTTTTTAGCCCGATAATTTCCTCGAAATACTGGCCTACCTGTGACCGTTCGCTGCTGCCCCGCCGCTCTACCTTAATCCAGTAGAGGCTAAGACGCGCCCACACAAACGAGAAAATTAGTACGCCAATCAGGGCGTAATCCAGCACAAAAAGCAACCGCAGGCGCGTCGCCTGGGCTATTACCGCAATTAGAGCAATTGCCAGGATAAAACGAAGCACTTTCATAGAAGGTTTACCTGCTTCTGCTTAGGAGGCTCGGCCTGCTCTTGTGCCGGGGACGGGGGTACTCCGTAAAATTTCCTGCACTACCGCGCCACTGTTCAACCCCTTCATGCGGGCGCTGGGACTCATAATCAGGCGGTGCGCCAGGGTAATTTCTGCCAGCGCCTTTACATCATCGGGGATGACATAGTTGCGGCCTTCCAACAGCGAACGGGCCTGACTTGCCCGGTAGAGCGCCAGCGAACCGCGCGGACTGGCTCCCAGGTAAACATCTTCGTGTTCGCGGGTCTGAGCGGTTAAGTTGACGATGTACTCTTTGACCAACTCGTCCACATATACTTCTTTGACCGCCTGTTGCGCCGCCACTAAATCTTCCGGGCTTGCCACCTGCTTGATGTCGTCCAACGGGTGATGGCGTTGCTGCCGACCCAGCATGTCAATTTCCGCGGCTTTGCCGGGATAGCCCATCGAAATCCGAATCAAGAAACGGTCTAACTGGGCTTCGGGCAAGGGGAAAGTACCTTCGTACTCAATCGGGTTCTGGGTTGCCAGCACCATAAACGGGTCGGGCAACATTCGGGTTACGCCGTCCACCGTCACCTGATGCTCTTCCATCGCTTCCAGCAGGGCGCTTTGCGTTTTGGGGGTGGCGCGGTTGATTTCGTCTGCCAGTACCAGTTGAGCGTTAATTGGGCCGGGCCGAAATTCAAATTCGGAATTTTTCTGATTATAGATAGAAACACCCGTCACGTCGCTTGGCAACAAATCGGGCGTAAACTGAATTCTTTTAAAAGTGCAGCCCAACGAACGGGCGATTGCTTTCGCCAGGGCGGTCTTGCCGACCCCCGGCACATCCTCGATTAAAATATGGCCTTTGCAAAGCAAGGCCAGCAGCGTTAGTTCAACCTCGCGGTGTTTGCCGATAATGACCTTCTCAACGTTCGACACCACCTGTTCGGCAATCTGCCAGGCTATGGACATTCAGTATTTACTCCTATATTTTATAGTTTCAAGTTCCAGGTTTCAAGTTCCAGGTTTCAGGTTTCGATTTCAGATTTAGAATAATTGCTCAATTTCAAAGTATAAATACTTTAACTTGGAACTTGAAACCTGGAACTTGAAACTATAAAAATTATACCACAGCCCCTGCCGCAGTAGGGAATAGCGCCCTAAAATCAGATTAGGGTCTGGTTAGAGGGTCTGGTTTGGCTCTGCGTGAAATTTTGTGTTACAATCGCTCAAAAGTTTAAACGCTCCGACCAAAAGAAAGTTACGCAAAGAGGGAATTGACTCGCTTATAAACAAACAGGAGGATTTGGAGAGTTATGTCCGAACAGAACGTACACGATTGGGCGCTGGTACTGGGGGCATCGAGTGGCTTTGGTGAAGCCTGTAGTTTGGCGCTGGCATCCGCCGGTTTCAATATTTTTGGCGTTCACCTCGATAGGCAGGGAACGATGCCTAATGTTCACCGTATTAAAGAAGCTATCGAAGCAAAAGGTCGCAAAGCGGTTTTCTTTAATATGAATGCCGCCGATGAAGAAAAGCGCGCTTCGGCCCTGAGCGAGATGCAAAAAACTTTAGCCGAAGAAGGGTCAGGCGCACAGGTACGAGTGCTGCTACATTCGCTGGCCTTCGGGACGCTGCTGGATTTTATTCACGAGGATAAAAAGCAGGAAACCAGTCTGAAGCAAATGGAAATGACTCTCGATGTGATGGCAAATAGCCTGGTCTACTGGGTGCAGGATATAGTTCGGCTGAATTTAATGCGCGAAGGTGGACGTATTTTCGCTATGACCAGCGCGGGCGGACACCGCGTAATCCCGCGCTACGGTGCGGTCAGTGGCGCGAAATCCCTGCTCGAATCGCATATTCGCCAGTTGGCTTCCGAACTCGCCCCGCGTGGCATCACCGCCAACGCCCTGCGCGGCGGCGTGACCAACACTCCGGCGCTCCAGAAAATTCCCGGCAGCGACAAGTTGCTGGAAAATGCCTTGCGCTTCAATCCCTCCAAGCGCGTCACCACTCCCGAAGATGTTGCCTCGGCCCTGGTCGCGCTCTCCGTTCCCGGCACTTACTGGATTACCGGCAACGTCATTAATGTGGACGGCGGCGAAGATATTATGGCGGGATAACTAATCAATTTTGAATTTTGAGTTATTAAATACTGGTAACTCAAAATTCAAAATTCAAAATTCAAAATTCAAAATTCAAAATTCAAAATTCAAAATTCAAAGGAATAACACGGTGGGTTATAGTTCTTCGGCAGAGCGCAGGCAGTATCAGCGCTGCGACAATTGTATCTTTAATACGCGCTGTTTTTGGCAGGAAGTTCAACGGATGCAGGAGCAGGTTGGCGACGGCAACGATTGTTTGATTTATCAGGACGAGCGTGACCTTCCGCCCGAAGAACGCACCGAACGCTACGCCGCCGTCAAAGACCTCCCGATTTATGATTTAAGAACGCGCAAGCCTTTGCCCATAAATAAATCGTGGGATTAGTTTATACAAAAATTAATAACATCTAGCGCACACCCAAAATCAGTTCAATCGTAAGCTGGTCTAATTTTGAGTAAGCATACTTCTGCTGTTCCAGTTTCTTGAGGTCGAATTGATAATTCTTTAGCTTTTGGGCGGCTTCACGATTGTAGCTAACGCCGGGTAAATCACTTGTGGTCGAGGTGTAAGTTTCGATTTCAGCTAATAATCCTTGAATCTCGCTATCCAGGGCGAAGCGTTTAGCTTTCTCTTTGAGCAGATTATAGTTGTGCATACAGGCCAGCGCACAATCCCAGACCCCTTGCTCACCATCGGTACGGTAAGGATGCACATCGAAATGGCGCGGGCCACTATAATTTTGTTCCTCTAATAATTTGACCAGGAAAAAACTGTTCTTCAAATTTTCGCTGGCGAAACGGAAATTCTGGTCGAAGCGCAAGCTTTTTTGGTCATTCAGGTCAATATGAAACAGTTTACCAGCTTCAAGCACCTGGGTAATCTCGTGATAAAAATTGAGGGTGGCGATAGTTTCGTGCGCTACTTCGGGATTTAGGCCGACCATCGCCGGATATTCCAGCGTCGAGATAAAAGCCAGTTGATGCCCGGCGGTAGGCAAATAACTATCGCCGCGCGGTTCGTTGGGTTTAGGCTCAAGCGCAAAGCGTAAATCGTAGCCCTGGCTAATCACGTATTCGCACAGAAAATTGAGCGCCCTGCGGATATATCCCAAAGCCAGCGCCGGGTCTTTGGCCGCTTCCGCGTCCGCGCCTTCTCTGGCAGCCCACAAATCGAAAATCGGTGCGCCTACTTCCGCCGCGAAATCAATCGCCCGCAAAGTTTTTTGTAAAGCAAAATCGCGCACTGTCGGGTCTACCGCACTAAACGCCCCTTCCTTAAATGCCGCATGAGTAAAAAGGCTGGTTGTAGCCATCGAAGCCACCATCCCGTAATCGGCCAGCAGTTGCTTGAATTCTTCGGCGGCTTTGCGGCGTTGCCCCGGCGCGGGATCAAAAGCTACTAGGTCATCATCTTGAAAATTAACACCCCATGCGCCTAGTTCCGCCAGTTTTTCAACAAGGTAGGCTGGCTTTAGCGGTGGTCTGGTAGAAGCGCCATAAGCATCACCTCCGCTATTGCCGACTGTCCACAGACCGAAACTGAATTTGTCTTCTTTTTTAGGCGTATATAAACTACTGGTTGCTTCTGACATAGCGCTAGTCTGAGAAATTTGGGCCATGATTTGTTCTCCTTCAGATGCAGTAGGTTTTATGAACAGAATTCTCGCCCTGGTAGTAGCGATTTCATCACTTTGTGATTACGTCCAAGCCAAAGCGATTGATGGTCTTTAACAAATTAAGCCGTAAATAATGATAGGGGCGAATCGCATACGCCCGTTTGACCAGTGGCAGTGTTCAAGGGCGTATGCGATTCGCCCCTACGACAGACCGTTTGCGGATTATTTTCTTACAAAGCATCTACTTTTAGAGCGGCAAGCAAAAGTCCTGGTATGAAAGCCGATGACTACTTACCTGACCAATTTTCCGTCCATCACCGAGGCATAGACCGAGCCGTCCAGCAAAATATTAGCCTGCCCGTTGGTGGCGTTGGTAATGGTTTGAATGTAAACATCGGTTTGTTCAGTTGGGACGAGCGCGGTTACTTTTACCTGAGCTAAATACTCAATCTGGTCAATAAAATGCCCGGCTTGCAGCGTTTCGTTTTCGACTTTGCCCAGCCAGCTATAATCAAGCTCAATCTGGACACGCTGGAAAAGAGCGCGGGTGACAATTCCGGCATTCTGGAGACAGGCCGAGGCAGTTTGACCATACGCCCGCACCAATCCACCCGCCCCCAGCAAAACGCCGCCAAAGTAACGAGTGACAACTACAACTACGTTTTTCAAAGCCTCTTTTTTGATTACTTCCAGAATCGGTCTGCCCGCCGTGCCGGAAGGCTCACCGTTATCGTTCGATTTCTGAATTTCGTCGTGCAAGCCAATTTGATAGGCATAGCAATTGTGGTTAGCTTCCCAGTTTTCTTTTTGAATTTTCTGAATAAATTGCAGGGCTGCTGCTTCAGACTCAACTGGCATGGCGTGACCAATAAAGCGCGATTTTTTAATAAGAATAGTTTCCTCACCGTAGCCTCGAAGGGTGCGGTATGAACTAGCGCTACTCACGATTCCTCTACCGGCAAGCCTTCCAGCGCCATAATTTTCAAAGCGTTAGTGGTAGGTGATGGGCCAGTTCGCAACTTGTAATCAAAGACCATTTTACCATCCGTGACCGTTTCACGGAAGTGATAATTTTTCAACTGCGGCATTTCGTCCGCCAGTTTCACCAGTTCTAAATCGTGGGTCGAAACCACGCCCGTACCGTTTCGTCCGACCAGCGCCCGCAAATAAGAGCGGCTGCCAATCAAACGTTCCCGGTTATTTGTCCCCCGAAAAATCTCGTCAATCAAAAAGAAAAGCGGCAGCGCATCGGCCCGCTCAAGCTCATTTAGCAGCGCTTTCAAACGTTTCACTTCGGCGTAAAAATACGAAAGGCCGTCATTTATCGAGTCGGTCACTTTAATGCAGGTAAAGAGCCGGAACAATTCGGTCTGAAAAGAAGCGGCGTTGACCGGGCCGCCCGCGTAGGTCAGGCACAAACTTACGCCCAGCGTCCGCAAAAACGAACTCTTGCCCGCCATATTAGACCCGGTAATAATAATCACCTCACCCAGCGCGTTCAGCCCAAAATCATTGCAAACCTTCTGCTCATCGGGAATCAACGGATGGCCCAAACCGCGCGCCAGCACCACCATCTCCCTCTCCTCGTTCCTCGCTCCTCGTTCCTCGCTCCTCGTTCCCTCTCCTCTTCCCATTTCGGCAAAAGTATAATTCGGGTTCAGATAAGTAAATTCCGCCAGCGAATTAAGTGTCTCTAGCTCGAACCAGACCTCCATCCAGGTTGGCAGCACCTTCACCAAATCGGCTTTGCACTGGTTCAGGCGGTGCGCGAAGTAATAGCGCCAGGGAACGAATGCATTAATCACCAGCCAGAGCGGGTAATTTTTCTGCAAAATCGCTGCCGTCGCCACCCACGTCACCCGTTTAAGCTGGCTGGAAGGCCGAGTAGTCTGGTTCAAAAAAGGTTTACATAACTCTTGAACATGTTGGTGCGAACCATAATTATATTTTTCCAGATATTTCAGCACCCCACTCAGATGGTTCAAGCCATCTCGCAAAATATAGGCATCATTTAGCAGACTAGCCGTTGGTTGTGACTGAGTCTGGAAAACGCCCACATAAATTACAAAAGTAAGCAGCCACAAAAAATTAGGAAATATCCCAAAAAAATTCAGGCCAAAGAGCAAAATATTAATTGCCGCCAGCCCACTTAGCCATAGCAAAACAGGCCGGAGTGATTTGGTCGAAATACGTTTGTGCAGCCAATCCAGCAAGCGCCGCCCTTCCCACTGCTTGTTCTCATCCGAGGCTTGCCGCGTTTTCAGGCTCAACTTGCCCCGAAAAAGCGACATCGGCGCTAACTCTTGCACCAGCGTTTGCCGCCGCTCAATCTCGGTCAAATCCGGCACAGTGGTCAGCAGCCACTTGGTCAGGCGCTGGCTGCCTTCGACTGAAATTGCCGTATTAATCAACTGGTGCAGCGACCTTTCCCCGGTCAAATCGAGGTCAATCTGGAAAGGATGCTCACTTCGGGCCACAATAAATTCTGCTGGTGGCATCCCGGCCCAATCCAGCGTCATACGGGCTATCTGGATGCGCTTTAGTTTCAGCCAGATTTTATGGCGCTCGATGCCCTTTTCAAGCCGCCCGTGATACCAGGCAATCAGGTTGAAACCCGCCAATGCCACTATAATTGTTGGAACGCCCAGCCAGATCCCGCCAAGATAAAACGCCACAATAACCAGGGCCAGTCCGCCTATAAAAACCGCCAGCCTGACCCACGAATAGCGTTCGCTGATGGCCCGCAGTCTGCCGAGCCGCCGCTCCAATCGCCCCACCTGATTTTCCAGGGCGGCTAACCGCCCTTCTTTGTTACCCAAGATAGTAGTCCTCAGTTTTCAGTTTTCAGTTCTCAGTCTTTCTTTCGTGCTACTTCGGTTACGGCGGCGAAATCTACCTCGCCCAATCCTATCTGGCAACCGCGCAGATACACCTCACGGGCGGCGGCTACTATCGGCATGGGCAATTTAAGTTCCTGGGCCGCGCTCATGGATTGAGTCATATCCTTGAGCATCATTTCCAGCGCAAAATCGGTACTCCATTCCTCATTTTTAATCTTGTTCTGCTTGAGACCGCAGACCCGCGAGGCCGTACCGACGAAAATTTCCAGCGCCTGTTCCCGGTTTAGTCCGGCTTGCTCGACCATTGCCAGACTTTCGCCCAGCGCCGCCAGCATTACCGCCGCGAACTGATTGTTAGCCAGTTTGAAATAAGCACTCGCCCCGTTTGGCCCTAAATGCGTAATGCTCTGGCTGATGGCTTCCAGTACGTCGCGCTGGGCTTCCAGCACTTCCGCCGGGCCACCGACCAGCAAATTCAGTTTGCCTCCGGCGGCAGCATCTTTACTTCCCGTTACTGGCACATCCAGGTAAGAATGGCCGTGTGCTTTAGCTTCCTCGACCATTGCCTGTACCAAACTCGGCGTAACCGTACTCATCTCTACAAAAGTCGTGCCGGGACGAGCGCTTTGAAAAGCTCCCTGTGGGCCGGATAGCACGGCCCGCACCGCCGCATCGTCGCGCAACATTGTTACTACTACTTCGGCCTCTGCCGCCATTTCTGCCGGACTGTTCGCTACCTTTGCCCCCATTTCGGTTAACGGCGCAGATTTGGTTACATCCCGATTCCAAACTGTTACCTCAAAGCCTTTGCGTACCAGGTTAGCCGCCATGCCGCCGCCCATAATTCCCAGTCCGCCAAATCCAACTTTCTTCACTAACTTTTCCTCTTTCTATTAGTTACTTTTTATTTATCAGGCGCTTCATTATAAAACAATTATCCACGCCTTGCAGTGACAGGCGTGGATAATTGTTTTAAGAACTTGTATTGCTAATTAGTTTTTAGACCCTGACTGCCTCGCCGTTGCTTGATGTAGCCATCCAATATTTCGACTACCTGGGAAATCACCTCTTTGTCATATGTCCAAAAACCTTCAAAACTGCGATAGACCAGTTTATCACTTGCCCCCGCCGGACGGGTTGTATTGGGGATTTCGCGGCTAACCAGCGCCATCGAGACAAATTGCGGATTGTGCAGCACTACGAACCAGTTTTGTGCAAGGTAGCGGCGCTCCTGGTTGATGGGGTCTTCCAATCCTATCTGAACCAGATTTGGGTCTTTGGGGAGTTGCATATCGGGGATGCCAAAAATATAAACCGGGTTCTGGGTAGCCAGAATTTTCTTATAACGCTCTTGCTGCTCTTTAAAGCGTGAAAACCTTTGAAAAGCGCTGTAGAAACGGAACGGCTGGCCCAGCGAAACTGCCTGGTCTTCGATTACATGGCTGATTGATTTCATGCCCAACACCGAGGTAGTGAAAAAGACGTTGGCTTTTTCCAACTTCTTAAGGTTGGCTTGTTCCTCGAAAGAAGTGTACCCGACATTAGTAAGCCCTTTGCCTACACTATCAATAATTTGGTTCAAGCGCTCTGCGTAATCCAATTTTTCCTCCTATATTAATGGGTTATAAAGTTTGCGTAGTTGCTGAACATAAGCATAGCATTACTTTGAGGTTATTGCATCGGTCACTGCGCTAATCTTGCCTTGCCAAAAGTATTACTAAAGACCTAACTGCTACGTAATCCCTGGTTCAATTTACTCACCGTTACCAAATTCTAAAATTAAGCTTTTGGGGTAACTGTGACAGGAGTACGAGTAGCGCCTTTCTTTATATCATCTATTAAGACCTGGGCATTTTCGGCTATTTTGGTGTTTGGGGCAAGTTGCACCACCTGTTGCAGATAAGTCAGTGCTTCCTGTGGATTCTCCTTTACCAACGCTCCACCTAACGCCAGTAGCACAAAAGTATTCTTTGGCTGTTCGGTCAAAATTTGCTTAAACTCGGTCTGAGCAGCCTTGAAATTACCGTTGTAGAGATAGGCCAACCCTAAATTCATCCGCGCCTCAACTCGTACTTCGGTCTGCATATTACTACCTGGATTCTCGGACAGGCGTACTGCGTTTTGATAGGCTGAAATCGCCGAGGCGTAATCGGCAGGCACGCGGCAGCGCACATTATAATCGCCCCAATCCATCAGCGTCGCAAAATCATTGGGACTTTTATTCAAGGTATCGCGTAGCCGATTCTCTGTCACCGGGTCGGCACAGGTATCTTCCGTCCCCAGCTTATTCGCTACTGGCTTGACCGAATTTTG
>JBBQXW010000035.1:0-35079 GCA_038209275.1 Chloroflexia bacterium
CTGTTCAGAAAGAGGCCGCTCAATGACACAGCGTGAACTGGTTCTTACCCGTGTCTTTGATGCGCCGCGTGAACTGGTGTTTAAAGCCTGGACTGATGCAAATCATCTGGCGCAGTGGTGGGGGCCGAAAGGCTTTACTAATCCGGTTTGTGAACTGGATTTGCGACCCGGCGGTGCTATTCGTATTGAGATGCGTGGCCCTGATGGTGCAATGTACCTGACCAAAGGTGTTTTTCACCAAATCGTCGAGCCGGAACGTATTGTCATGACTACCAGTTCCTTTGAAGATGAGCAGAGCAATCCTCAGCTCGAAGTATTAAATACTGTTACGTTCGATGAGGATAATGGCAAGACGAAACTTACCTTGCGGGCAGTGGTGGTCAAATCCACTCCGGCAGTAGATGGCTCACTGGCAGGTATGGAACAAGGTTGGAGCGAGAGCCTGGAGCGTCTGGCGGCACTGGTGGAAAAAGCCTGAAGCAATAAGGCTGGAATGTTTTAGAATTAGTTGGGCGGAATCTGTCCGCCCAGATAAGGAGTAAGCATTATGGCAGATGATAACTTGAACCCCGAACAGCAACTTCCAACACCAAATCCCGACCTCAAAAGTTTGGATAGATTGGTCGGGACGTGGGAAGTATCGGGCGGCGCGCAAGGGACGGTTAGCTACGAGTGGATGGAAGGCGGTTTCTTCCTGATACAGCACGTTGAGCTTAATCAGAAGACCAAAGGTATGGAAATCATCGGACATGAGCAGAAATTTGGGGCGGAACCCAGCCAGGACATAAAATCGCGCTACTACGACAATATGGGCTGTACCTTCGATTATGTCTATGAACTGGAAGGCGACACTCTCATAATTTGGGGTGGCGAAAAAGGTTCTCCGGCTTATTACAAAGGCACTTTTAGCAGTGATGGCAACACTATTACGGGCGATTGGGTCTATCCAGGTGGCGGCGGATACTCATCGGTCAGTAAAAGAGTTAAGTAGCTGGACAATTCATTAAAGGAGCATAAAATGAAAAACGTAGTTTCAAAAGACGGTACTGTTATCACTTATGAGCAGGCGGGCGAAGGCTTACCAGTTATTCTGGTGTGCGGCGGGTCGGTTGACCGCTCATCAAACGCGCCATTGGCAGAATTACTGGCGCAGCATTTTATGGTGTTCAACTATGATCGGCGCGGGCGCGGCGATAGCGGTGATACTGCACCCTATGCCGTCGAGCGCGAGGTCGAGGATATTGAGGCGATGGTCAAAGAAGCCGGAGGCGCGGCTTTCTTGTACGGCACTTCTTCTGGCGCGGCTTTAGCCCTGGAAGCGGCGGCAAGCGGCCTGAATATTACCAAACTGGCCTTGTGGGAGCCACCATTTATTATTGGCGATAGCCGCCCGCGACCTCCGGCAGATACGGCGAGTATTTACAACCAGATGGTGGCAGAAGGTCGGCGGGGCGATGCGGTTGAATATTTTATGGCGAAGGTGGTTGGTCTGCCGCCGGAGTTCGTGGGTTTTGCCCGTAGCCAACCCTGGTGGCCTTCGCAAGAAGCACTGGCCCATACGCTTGCCTACGATGCTACAATCATGGGCGACTATTCGTTGCCCACCGAGCGGGCCGCTTCGGTCAAAGTACCCACGCTGGTGATGGCGGGTGGCGCAAGTTGGGACTGGATGCAGAATACAGCGAAAACCCTTGCGAACATTATTCCTGATGCTCAGTATCAGACTTTGGAAGGTCAGGAACACAACGTAAACCCGGCGGTGATGGCTCCCGCCTTAAAGGAGTTTTTTCTATAATGAATCAGGCAGTCACCGAGTATATTGAAAAAATCAAAGACGGCTGGCAAGCTGAAATCTGTACTCAGCTTCGGCAGGTCACTCATCAGGCCATGCCAGAAGTCGAAGAGCGTATTCAGTATGGCAAACCGCATTTCTTGAAGAACGGCAAGTACGCCAGTGTGCTTGGCACTGCCAAAGATTGGGTAAGCTTCACCATTTTTAATGCTACTGCTCTCGAAGCTCCCGAAGGCTTTTTTGAAGCTGGCCCGCCCGAACGGAAGACCATCAAAATTCGTAAAGGGCAGACGGTGGATTACGAGCTTTTAACCCGGCTTTTACAACAAGCGGCTAGTTCTCAATAAAATACGACTTTCGCTTTTCCTTTAGCTTTTGCAAATTTTTGCAAAAATTTGCAAAAGCTAAAACTAAGAATCTCCCAGGCTTTAGCCTGAGTGTAGGCGGAAGTCCTGTGGAAATTATTTTGAGGAGGCTTTTATGCAATTTCGGGCGATACTTCAGCTTGGCGGCAAGACCGCCACTGGGATTCAGGTGCCGCCGGAGGTGGTGGCGGCGCTGGGGTCGAGCAAGAAGCCAGCAGTGCGCGTTACAATTAATGGTTACAGTTACCGCAGTAGTGTAGGCTCGTTGGGCGGCGTGTTTATGCTGCCGGTTAGTGCCGAACATCGCGCTGGTATCGGTATTAAAGCCGGAGATGAGGTAGAGGTCAACCTTGAACTCGATACTGAGCCTCGTGAGGTGAACGTACCGCCCGATTTTGTCGAGGCACTCGACCAGGATGCCGAAGCGAAGCGGATTTTCGATGGTTTGTCCTACAGCCACAAATCGCAGCACGTACTGGCAATCGAGCAAGCCAAAACCGCCGAAACCCGCCAGCGCCGCATCGAAAAAGCATTGGCTATGCTGCGAGAAAGCCGCTCTTAACTCAGTATCATTCACACGAACCTTTGTGGGAGCGAGTTTCCGCTCGCGATTGTTCCCATGCCATCACAAATCGCGAGCGGAAACTCGCTCCCACAGAGGTTTGGTTTTATTGCAAAAAGATTGCCAACTACTAAACATTGCTATAAAATAGCGGGGATAAATAAGAGGAGAAAGAGAAAAAGAGTACATCATGAACTTGTCAGAATTCAAAGATACACTTACCCACGCCGACCCGCCCGCCGAACTTCCGCAGAGTTTGCAGGCGCTATGGCAGGCGGCTAAGGGCAATTGGAACGCTGCTCACGAACTGGTGCAGGCGCGGGAAGGCGAAATGGCCTGTGACTGGATTCATGCTTATTTACATCGTCAGGAAGGTGATACTGGCAATGCTGGATACTGGTATCGTCGGGCCAACCAGCCAGTTCAGAAGGGTAGCCTGGAAGAAGAATGGGCTGAAATCAGTACCGCCCTTTTGAACCCTACCGCGAAGTAATGCTAAAATCATGCTATTAGCTATTCTCAACCAGTTGCGCCAGCGTTGCCAGATTGGGTACTTCAAGGTCGGGTGTCACCTGGGCGACAGGCGTTGCACCCGTGCCAGTTTTTCCCTGGCGACGGTTAACCCAGATTGTTTCTAATCCTAAACTTTTGGCGGTTACGTGGTCGTGGAACAAGCTTTGGGCCACATGGACAAAGCGGTTTTGGGGCAGACCGATTCGTTCAAAAGCCACCTCAAAATTGTGTTTGGATGGTTTGTAGCTACGGGCCTGTTGCGCCGTGATAATCCAATCAAATTCGATGCCTAATTGCTGATTAGAGCGGGCAAATAAATCGTCGTCTGTATTAGAAATGATTGCCAGTTTGAAGTGCTTCTTGAGGGTTGCCAGTGCCGCGACGGTATCAGCAAAAGGCGGCCAGTCTCCCACCGAATCTCCAAAACGAGCAAGCTCATCCGCCGAAGGCTGAAAATTATACTGCTGACCGAATTTTTGGAGAACATCGGCTAACACCTCGCGGTAAGTTTTGTATGGCCCGGCTTCTATTTCACTCTCAAAATTGCCAAATAGCTCCAGTGCCTCGTCTTGCGCCAGCTTAACCCCATGTCCTTCCAGAATAGGTAGCAAAACCCTGCTAATGCCGATTTCCCAGTCAATCAGCGTCCCGTAACAATCAAAGCTCAAAACTTCTTTGTTGTGAAAATCAATCATTTTGATTATTCCTTATTTAATTTATAGAGTCTAATGAACGTGGGCCGGTTTTGCGGCTACCAGCCATAAGAATGTGCCGCCAGTGGTATCAAGGGTCAGGATTATGCGCATACCGCGACAACTTTCGCTGCCGGAACGATAAGGCGAGTAGTCCGAAACAGTATTATTAACCTTAAATTCGGTGTTGCTGTAACGCACGCTGACAGTTTGCGGCCCGATTTCAATTTTCTGGGCCAGTAGCCCTAGCGTCGTTTTAGTGACCTGCCCTGCCGTCGCAACTTCGTTAAATTTGTGCGTTACCACCAGTTTTCGGTAATGTTCAAACACCGTTTGCGGTGCGTCTGGCGTGCGGTACTGCCGGATAGTTTCGAGGCAAGCGTCCACCACCTGAGTTTCCTGCACAAAAGTCGCCCCTTGATAACTGGGGTCGGCGAGTGGCCCTGGCCCGGTCAAAAGTAGCGTGCCAAATGTAACCAGCGCACCCAGCGCGAGTACCAACGGAGCAAAGATAAGCGCCAGCCCGCGCCAGACCCATTTTCTGGCGCGCCGACCTTTAATTTCTTCCCGTGTAGCGGCGCGTTGTCTGGCCCAGGTGTAGAGCCAGTGAGCTAGTGGTTCGCTCGGTGCGGCTAACCCGACTCCCGCCATCCCACCGACCCCGACAAAGATTGCCCCCACCGAAATAATTGTGAATGGGTCGTGTCCGCCGCCAATCAGATGATCCCAGGTTACGCTCAGGTAAAGCGGTAGACCGAACCAGGCTCCGGCGGCTGCTCCACTGGTGTACCAGATTTGCATAAAAGTAGCCCGTTCCGCTGCCGCCCTCTGCCACAACCGCCCCGCCAGCACATAGCTGACCATCAGTACCGTCAAAAGTGTGGCGCTCATCAGGAATACCCGCTCGTTATCGGGCCAGGCTAAAAAAGCGCGGTCTTGCCAGGCGTACCACATTAGTACCAGCGTCACCGCCGCGACCAATTGCGTCCAAAGGGCGGCGAATACAATTACCAGCGCCGCGCCCTGTCTGTGACCCGGTATTGGCTTTGCTTTGCCACTGACGGATTTGTTCAGAGTTTCTAAGTTGGTTACTGCTGCCGAGTTTGCTTCCGAAATGCTCATTTATCTTATACTTTCCAGAACTAGCGATAATTTCGTTATCTTTGTATAAGAATTGTATAAGATAAATGGGCCAGAAGGTTTAAGAAATGATGTAGATTGGCTGTATACTGCGGAAAGGTTTGATTGAATTGCTGCTAGTATTTAAGCGCGAATAAATTCGGCGATTTGCGGGTCGCGCCGCAATTCTTCCAGGGTGGGCGCATCGGGCAACTCTGGGCGGTCACGTTCGGTATTGACCAGACAAAGAAAGCCAAACGGTTCACCCTGGGTCGCCCGAAACTGGTGCCAGGTAAAAGACGGTATTTTTACCACATCAAAAGTGTTGAGCGCGACAATTTCTTCGCCAAGCAACGCCTGTCCTTTGCCGCGAATAATCATTACCACATGAATATGCTCGTGGCGTTCCAGGGTAGAATTGCCGCCTGCTCCAATCTCGAAATAGCGCCACTGGCAGGGCAGTTTGGGGTCGCCATCAAATAAAACCTGCCGGGTGATACTGCGAAAATGATTGCCATCTTCCTTATAGGCCAGCACTGGCACCGACTCCCAGTTAAATTCATCCCAATGTAAAATCGTACTCATTTATATCTCACTCATCCTTAATCAGATACAATTACTCTCAATTATTCTTAACCGAGTTTTTGCTTCCTTTAGCTTTGGAAAATTTTTGCAAAAATTTTCCAAAGCTAGGAAGTTCTGGTTTTTCTGGTGCTTCTAAATTTTAACAAATTTTAGAAGCACCAGAAAAACCGAAGTTCAGTTTGAAAGTAAGCGAGAATTTTGTTAAAAATCTTCTAGCCAAAACAGCGGTGAATCGCCTCCATAAAGACTGCCGCGTTTTTAGCCAGATTGGGCGAGTGCTGCATAAGTGCGCCACCAATCAGAAATACTGCATCCTCGCCATAAATTTGTCCCAGCGCCTCTACCCGGTCAAGTTTCATTCCTCCCGCCGGGCAAGGTAGGGCTGGCTTGAGATTGCCGAGTGGTTTGCGTAGCGCGTCGGCCAAATCCCGACATTCTTGCTCACTGAAAGCAAAGCGGCCTCCGGCATTGGGAAAAATCGAAATGTCTGCGCCGATTAAGCGGTAGAGCGTGCCGAGCAGAACCGCCGGAGTCATGCCATGGTCGGGGTCGTGAAAATGGGTGCCAGTAAAAGCCGGATGCGCCATCAGCGCCAGACGGTAACGTCGCGCCAGCACCCGAACAGTATCGAGACCAACCAGCATCGGGGCAGTTAGCACTCCCTGAATACCCAGGCTCTTGACCAACTTGAACTGTTCTTCGATTTGGTCAAAACCACCGTTCACCATCGGAAAAAAGAGCGAGTTACCCCCGGTGCTGGCATTGGTTCGCACCACTGCTTCCTGGCAACGCGCTACTCGTTCGGCAAACGGATGATACACCACATCGGCCATGCCATGGTCTTCTTTAATCAAATCCAGGCCACCCCTGGCATAATCGGCGGCCATCGCTGCCAGTTGGGTTGGCGAAAGACCTACCGGCTTGAGGGCGGTACAGGCCAACGGTCTATTGTAGACCCCGGCCATTGCTCTAATCCCCTCAATTCCGAAACCCGGTCCGCCTATTGCATTTAACAGGCTATCGGGCAAATCCAGTCCAATAATTTTGATACCTTTTTTAATTGAAATATTGCCGTAAAGCACGTTCAGGAATTGCGGCACTGAATACGCCGTGTTGTCGCAACGATAGCTGATTACTACTTCAAACTGATTTTCGGCATTGGCTACCTGGCTAATAGCATCTATCTGACCTACGATACCCTGTTCGGTAATTTCAGTCGGAATAATATCATAGGGAATTTCGACGGTCTGTTCGCTGGCGATGTCTCTGGCGTGTTCTTCGATGCTGCGTCCATCGGAAACGGTAATCCGAAAAATAACGCTAAAGCGCTCGGTTGATTCTACTCTCTGATTTAATTCTCTCATCAACTTTATTTAGCCTGAATAATTTATATTGTAATATCTGCCTCAAAACAGGTTGCTCGGCAGAGTAATTTTTGGTTATCGAAGCAAAAATGTAATATAATTTATAGAAATTGTCAAGTTTAAGTGGTTTTGGTCTGTTTACCTGGAATAGTTGATTTCTTTTCTAAAAGCGAATTCTGATATACTATAAGTTAAGCAACAGCAGGAACAAACCTAAACCTAAAGTCAGAACGAATAGAAAGAAGGAAAAAGATGGCAGAACTTACGGGTAAAGTGGCGGTAGTGACCGGGGCAGGTCGGGGAATTGGAAGGGCCACCGCTTTAGCCCTGGCTGAAAAGGGAGCGGCTATAGCACTTACCTCCCGTAACGAAAAAGAACTAAGCGAAGTTGAAGCCGAAATTAAAGCACTGGCCCAACCAGTAATGGCTTTATCCCTGAACCTGGCTGACGCTGCCAGTGCTGCTCTTTTGATTTCGAGCGTCGAGGCTACACTTGGCCCGGTGGATATTCTTATCAACAACGCCGGAGTCGTCGGGCCTTTTGGCCTTAGCTGGGAAGTTGCCCCGGCGCAATGGGAAGAAGCCCTCGCCGTCAACTTGATAGCTCCCTTTCGGTTAGCCCGGTTGGTCTTACCTCATATGCTTGAGCAGCACTGGGGCAGAATTATCAATGTTTCCAGTGGGGCCGCCCGCAATCCAATGGAGCGGACTGGGTCATATTCTACCGCAAAGGCCGGGCTAGATATGTTTACCCGCCAGCTAGGAGTAGAATTGGCAGCGACAGGAATTGTCACTATTTCGGTATATCCCGGCATTGTAGCCACCTCGATGCAGGCCACCCTTCGAGAGCAAAGCCCTGACCGGGTGGGCGAGGCTATTGCGAAGCGGTTTAAGGAATATTATCAGACTGGTCAACTCCTTGCGCCAGAAAAATCTGCCCGGTTGCTTGCGCTTCTGGCAACTTCTGCCGGAGCGCCTTATCACGGTCAAATATTGGATATTTATAGCCCCGAAGCCCAGGCACTACTTGAAAGCGAAAGGCAGCAGTAAACATGGCAGAATATATTTGCAAGCAGTGCGGCGTGCAATTTAGTGAGCGCGCGACCCCGCCGCAAGAGTGTTTTATTTGCCAGGACGAGCGCCAGTATATTAACTGGAACGGTCAGCAATGGACTACTATAGAGGAGCTACAGGCCAAACACAAAAACGTGGTCAAGGCCGAAGGGCCGCAAATCTATGGGATTGGCACCGAACCAGCTTTTGCTATTGGGCAACGTGCTTTGCTGGTACAAACTCCCGACGGTAATATATTATGGGATTGCGTAAGTTTGGTAGATGAAGCTACCGTTCGGGAAGTGCAAGCCCTGGGCGGATTAGCCACGATTGCTATTTCGCATCCCCACTTCTATGCGGCGATGGTGGAATGGAGTCGCGCTTTTGGCAATATCCCGATTTACCTGCACGCGGCTGACCGCCAGCACGTTATGCACCCAGACCCGGCTATCGTTTTTTGGGAAGGCGATACTCATGCACTTTGGGAAGGGCTGACCCTTATTCGGGGCGGTGTTCATTTCGAGGGCGGCACGGTTCTACATTGGGCGCAGGGGGCCGAAGGGCGGGGCGCGCTATTAACCGGCGATATTTTTCATGTGGTCAATGACCGCCGCTATGCCGGGTTTATGTATAGCTACCCCAATTTGATACCCGAAGAACCCGAAATTATTCGTAGTGCCATAAAGAGGATGGCGCCTTTCGAGTTCGATTGCATTTACGGAGCGTGGTGGCAGCGCATTGTAGTTTCGGATGCCAAAGCCGCTCTGGTACGCTCGGCCCAGCGCTACTTTCAGAAGGTCGGCGCTCAACCTTATTAGCTTGAGCCATCATCCACCTTTTGTTTACCTTTATAAACCTCGTTGTTGATTTTGATGGCCTATGCTTGAGTGAAGAAGAAAAAATTTAGTTAATTTAGTAATTTATAACGGGGGAAACCTTTATGACACTCAATACTACAACTCAAGGTAGCCCGGCAACTCCTTCAGCCAGTGCAAAACCGCTGATAAAAACAATTCTATTCGCTACCGATGGAACTAGCGGCGCTGATGAAGCTTTCGCGAATGCACTTCGGCTTGCCCGGCACAATAACGCTCGACTAATTATTACCTATTTTGCCAGTCCCGATGACATAGCTTTGTTTGATGGCGCACCATGCGAGAACGTGGAGCAATGGCAGGATACCGGGAAAAAAATTTTGGCAGAGCTGGCCCAAAGAGCAACCGAGGCTGGTGTCCCCGAAGTAGAGACAATTCTGGAAAAAAGTCAAAATCAGGAGCGTTTAAATGAATTAGCCCAGCGCCTGAACGTCAATCTTATTATCTTAGCCTCGCATCTATTCTAAAGCTTCCGGCGAGCTGGGTAGTTGTACTGTCTCAGAAAGTGGTGCTGGCGCTGATTTTTTAATCAGACCCGTCAGTGCCACGCTGCCCACTACCAGAGACGCGCCGAACCATTGGTTGAGGCTAAGTTGCTCACTCAGCAAAATCACCGAAGCAAACACCACCAGCACTGGCTCGGCGACACCAATCAGGGCGGCCTGGGTGCCGCCAATCAGTGCTAACCCCTCGAACATTAGCAAGCGGGCGATACAGGTGCAAATTACCGCCATCACCAAAATATACAGCCAGGCTGTCCCCGAAACCGTCAAGATTACGGTTATGCCGTGCCGAGCCAGTTCTATACCCACATAACCAAAAGCCATTGTAGATAAAATATAAAGGGTGTTGGTGCGCGAACTGGTCGTGCCTAAAAGCTTTTGGTACAGCACAAAATGCAGAGCATACACTATCGAGCAGATAATAATCAGCACCACGCTAAAAGTATTGATCGGCTTGCCGCTACTTCCCCCTGCCAGCGTCAAGAAATACAGACCGCCCAGCGCCAGCCCAATGCGCCCCGTTTTCAGGCGAGTGAGTGGTTCGCCCAGAAAAAACATAATCAGGGCAATAATTGCCGGATTAAATGAAAAAATCATCTGGGCCAGGCCGGGGTTGAGGTCGGTTAAGGCAATAAAAAAGAGCGATTGGCTTACACTGTTAGTCAGGCCCACTATCACGCAACTCCAGAATTGTCCCCGCGATTTCAGGCCAATATAGGGTCGCCACCTGCCCGATAGCAGATAAAGCAGCCAGAGCAATCCCGCCGCCGTTCCAAACCGCAGTGCCAGCATGGTCATTGGTTCGACGTTTTCGCGATAGACAAATTTGGCTAAAACACTGCTCCCCGAAAGAGATAGCGTTGCCGTTAGCATAATAATTGTGCCGCGAAGCTGGATACTTTTGTAGCGCTGGCTGGTTTGTTCGCGGCTCACCTGGTTTATCAAGACACTCTCCTTTTAAGTAAATTATTAACTTTTGAGATTTTTGCAAAAATCTCAAAAGCTTATTAGAATAATTTGGTCAGGAACGAAAAAGGTCAGTGCTACATTATATATTTTGTAGGATGGTTGTCTATTGTACCAAAGGTCAGGATTTAGCAGCTTCCCTCGTCGAATTTGTACATCTCTTCAGCAAATTTGGTATAATAAGCCTTAACAAAGCCTGAGTTTTCGGCTTTATAATGGTCTACTAAAGGTGGTTGGGCAAGGCTGTATCAACGGCAGCACTGCTTGCTAGAATGTTATTATTTTATGGATTCTGTTCTCAACAATCCGCCGTCTATTCCTAAACCGGACAGAATTAGTCCTCCCGGCCTGGATAATTTTTCGGACGAGCCAGTTTATAATACCAAAGCGGCGGTACATTTGAGCGGGGTTCCCGCTCCAACTTTACGGGCCTGGGAACGTCGCTACGGCGTACTTTCGCCGGAACGGGCCGATAATACTTATCGCCTTTACAGCGAACGCGATATGGTGAAGATTCGCTGGCTGCGCGAACAGGTCGAGCGCGGTATCAGTATTCGGCAGGCGGTGGCGCTGTTGGCTCACCTGGAAGGGCGGCAGGAAGTTTTTGAGTCGGGAGCTAAAGAAATTGATGAAATTGAAAAGCTTGACCCGCTCAAAGTCGCCCAAGAACCAGCCCTGGAAAAGCGAAACGGGGCAGCGCCGGATTTATCGCCAGGGGCGCTGCAACAAAATTTGTTGAATGCCTTTTTAGAATTGGATGAAGCGGCAGCAGAGCAGGTAATTGCCGGGGCGCTGGCGATTTATGGAGTAGAAGAGCTTTGCGGCGGGTTGCTTGGGCCAGTCCTGAACAAACTGGGCGAGAAATGGGTGCAGGGCGAAATACTGGTGACAACCGAGCATTTCGCCAGCACCATCGTTCGTTCGCAACTCCATAACTTGTTGCGGACAGCCCCGCGTACCGAAAATGGGCCACTGGTACTGGTAGCCTGTGCGCCGGGCGAAAACCATGAAATCGGTCTGTTAATGCTGACGCTTTTTATGCGACGGCAAGGGTTACGCACTATTTATCTGGGCCAGAACGTCCCAAGCTGGGATTTGATGGAAACTATCGCGCAGTTACGCCCGGCGATGGTTTGCCTTTCTTGTTCGGTAGTGGAAAGCCTGGACGGGTTGCTGGAAGTAGCCCGGCAAATAAGCGCTTTGCCGCCGGAACGCCGTCCCCTTTTTAGCTATGGCGGATTTTTCTTTCAGGTTCACCCTGAACTGGTCGAAAAGCTGCCCGGCTATTACCTGGGCGCAACCGCCGGAGAAGCCGTCCGCCTGGTTCGGGGTAAACTAAAGGTTAGCTAACGCCCCAACCCGAAAACCTGGTTCCTGCTTAGGTAGGGGTTTGATTTATCGAACCCCTAGCAGGTTTGATAAATCGAACTCAATGCGGGTTCGATAAATCAAACCCCTACCGAATGAAAAAAATAAATTCCGCATACCAGTTTTTAACAAAGGCAGGGTTTGCGCTGTGAAAAAACTCAAGGAGTCGCGTTACGATTTTATGCTGGAAAGCCGCAGCGAAGATATGCGGCTGGTGCATCTTTTTGTAAATCGCCGCCCTTTTGTTTCTTCGCTACTCTTTTTATTGGTCGGTGGCTTGTTTTGCGGGGTCGGCTATAGCCTCATGAGCGGTGCTTACCCCAATGTTTCCGCCGGGGCGACCTTCTTTATGAGTATGTCAGTGCTGGCAGTCGGTATTTTTTGTGGCTTGATGGGCCTTTTAATTTTACTTTTCAGCTTGCTCGGCAACTTTATAAAGTTTATCTTTCCGCCCAGGCATAATACCTGCGCTTCGTGCTACTTCTTCAACCAGCGCACCGCCGAGCATGGCTATTGTCTTACTTCGCCCCGCCACCGTAGCGTAACTATCAAAACTCCGGCTTGCCAGCATTATGTCGAAGAAAAGCGTTGAGGAAGTTGTCAGTTTTCAGTCGTCAGTTTTCAGTTAACTGAAAACTGACGACTGAAAACTGATAACTGATAAGTGATAACTCCAAAGGAGAACACCATGCACATGCCGACCAGCCCTGGCCCGATGCAATCTGAAGGCGAACAGCCTTCGCCACCTTACGGTTTGAAAAATTATGTTGTGATTGCGCTTTACTGGTTCGCGCTTTCTTTTTTGTGGGGCGGGTTTTTGAGCATTGTGTTGCCCGCCTTCAACAAGCCGCTGGCAACCCCTATTTTTGGCGAAGATAAAGTTGAGACGGCACGCGGTATCGTAAGCGGCATTGGTTTGCTGGTAGCAATGTTTGTCCAGCCCTTTAGCGGCGCTATTAGTGACCGCTCGACTCACTGGCTGGGTCGTCGCCGCCCGTTTATTATTGGTGGCACGGTGGGCGGGTTGCTGGCGCTGTCGGTGATAGTTTTTGCCGGGAACTGGTGGATTTTGCTGGCGGGCTATATAATGCTCCAGCTTTTCGATAATATCGCCCAGGGCGCTTATCAGGGTTTGATGCCCGATGTCGTGCCGGAGGACAAACGCGGACGTGCTTCTGCCGCTCTCAGCATTGCCCAACTAACCGGGACGCTGATTGGCGCGGTTGTGCCAGGTATATTACAGGGTTCGTTGGGCGAAGTTCCCGGTTCGCAGGTGACACTGCTGCTGGTTGGCCTGAATTTTGTACTGATGACGAGTATCACGACGCTGGCAGTCAAAGAGAAGCGCTTTGTCACAACTGAGAAAATCTCGCCCTGGCAAGCCGGACTGAGCATGTTTAGAGGGGTCAGTCACTATCCCGATTTCGTGCGATTAATGTTTGCCCGCTTTATTTTTCTGGCTGGCCCGGCCTCGGTGTCGCTTTTTGTCAAGCCTTATCTGGAAAATAACGGCTTTATCGAGCCAAAACTGGTCAACGGCAAGTTGGAAGCCAACGCCGGAACGACTACCAGTATTTTGCTGGGTTTGGTGATTATTACTGCCGTCGCTGTAGCTTATCCGGCGGGCGCGCTCTCCGAGCGAATTGGGCGCAAGAAGGTGATTTATCTGGCAGCTGGCGTAGGGGCAGTCGGCGGGTTGTTGTTGCTCATTCCCTACTTTATCATGACCGGGGCGGTGGTGGGCGACCCGCGCAATTTGCAAAGTCTGGCGCAACAAACCGTTCAGCTTGATAGTGTGCGCCCACTTGCTACCGGGCTGGTAATTTTCTTCGGCATATTTATCGGCACAAGCTGGGGCATGTTTATGACGGTAGATTGGGCTTTTGCTACCGATTTGATACCTCTGAGCGAGGCGGGCCGCTTTATGGGTCTGAGCAATTTAGCAACGGCAGGCTGTCAGGCGTTTGCTGCTTTCGTTGGTGGCTTTGTAGTGGATTCGGCCCTGGGCTACGCTGGTCTCTTTGTACTGGTTTCCATCTATTTTGCTGTCAGTGCCGTAATTCTTATCAAGGTGCGCGAGACACGCGGGCGTGCTTCTCAGCCTAAATCTGTGGCAGGAGTAGCAGGGGATTAATTTAGGTGCGGCTAAGAAAAAGGCTAACGTGCTAGAGTTGTGGAAGGCGCGCTCGGCACTCAAGGCCGAGCTACCTAACCAAAGCCCACTGAGGGGGCTGATAAATACGCCAAGACCCAGCATTTCAGTCCCTTTAGCGGACTTACACTATGTAGCTCGGCCTTGAGTGCCGAGCGCGCCTTCCACTGTTTGAGCCAGAAAGCCATTAATCCAGCCCCTAGGGTCGTCCAGTTCAGGGCGGGGTTCTTCTTATTCTGCCAACAAACCCTCGATGGCGGCGCGACTTTTGTCGTAAGCGCCTTCCCCAATCTGGCTGTAGCGAATGTAGCCCTGCTTGTCTACCAGATACATGGTGGGCCAGGCGCGTACCGCGAATTTGTTCCAGGTCTTGAAATCGTTGTCAATCGCGACGGCGTATTTTATTCCCCGCTCTTTGACCGCTTGCTGAACGTTTTCGAGTTTCTTCTCGTAATCAAATTCGGGCGCGTGCATCCCTACAATTACTAACCCTTTATCGCTGTAATCGTTGTGCCACTCCTTGAGGGCGGGTTGGACGTTCTGGCAATTGATACAGCCAAACGTCCAAAATTCTACCAGCACTACTTTGCCCTGCAACTGGGCCAGCGAGAGCGGCGTACTGTTAATCCAGGTGGCGTTATCCCATTCCGGCGCGCGTCCTTTTTTCGGTAAGTTTGAGCGGACGCTGGTGCTAACACTGGTGTTCTCGGTGTTGTTGCTGCTGCTTGCTCCACTAACGCTTGCGCCCGTATTGGCAAGCTGGTTTGCCGTATTTACTCCGCAAGCCGCCAATATTGCCGAACCAAAAGGCACTGCCGCCAACAAAGCCATAAATTTTTTTCTGGTCATCCCGCTTGACCTCATTTCACGCTACAGCAAATTGCATTGAAATTGAGCCGGGTCTTTGGGTAGGGGCGCATCGCCTACGCCCTTGAACATTTACCCAAATCATCAAGGGCGTAGGCGATGCGCCCCTACGAATGGGCCAATGTCTTTGCAACTTGCTATAGTGTCACAAGAGTTTTAGAATTAATCTTACGATATTTTGTACTTTTGCTTACAGTACCAAATTCCTTTGAATTACAAATCATGCTGTAGTTTACTCAGGAAAGCTTGCAGAGGGCTTAACTTTCTTACAAAAGTCTTACAGAAGTACTAAATGACTTTTATGTAATATAATTTATTACACAATTAACATATTTCTTGCTAATAATTTGTGGCAAACGGCTTGCGCCCATCTTAACTTTTAGAAGAAAGCAAAATTTATTTGCCCATCCGTTAAAAATTGGACAAGCTAGAAAGAAGGAAATTATGAGCGATAAATTTAAGGTGGGAGACAAGGTAGCCTGGAATACATCGCAAGGTAAAACCACAGGCAAAATCAAGAAAAAACTCATTTCCCTCACTGAAATAAAAGGCCACCATGTCGCTGCCTCCAAAGATAATCCTGAATATCTGGTGGTAAGCGACAAAACTGGCGAAGAAGCTGTCCACAAACCTGATGCTCTTCGAGTGATGAGTGATGAGTGATGAGGAAATCCATTGGCGGAGCAATGTCTCACAGGAAATTGTGATTGTAGGATGCTGCTCCGCCAATGGAAAATCAGCTGACGGAGCAGTATCCTACAATTTATCCTGGGCCTTGTACGACATTGCTCCGCCAATGGACTTCCTCATCACTCATCACTTAAGCTGATACTGCCGGACTTTTTCTTTGGTGGGTTCGATGCCGAGTTCGGCGGCGGCAACCGGGTCTATCACGGTCTGGGGATTGAGGATAGCTTCTTCTTCGGGGGTGGGAGCGCGCTCGTCGTTGACCTGTCGGATGCGTCCCTGTTCTTCCAGCATAATTAGGTAGGCCATTACCTGCCGGGCGGCGGCGGGCCACATTCGCTTGTCTATATCCTGATAAATCTTTTCGACGATTTCGGGGACGGTGGTCGCCCCGGCCTGGAGCGCGCCGACCAACTGATTTTCGCGGGCCTTGCGATGGTTGATGTATTCGCGGATTTTGGCGGTCGGGTCGGTTATTTCCGGGCCGTGTCCGCCATAAATCACTTCGGTCTGCCCCCAATCCTGGTCTAGTTTGTGGAGCGAATGTAAATATTGGGCCATATCCCCCTTTGGCGGCGCGACGATTACTGTACCGTAGCCCAGAATTAAATCGCCCGTAAAAAGAGCATCTTCTTCTTCCAGATAGTAGCAGAGGTGGTCAACGGCGTGACCGGGCGTGAAAATGGCAATCAGAGTGGCATCGCTGTTGGGCAAGCGCACGTGCTGTCCATCTTTGAGCGGCAAATCGTGCGGAAAAGTTGCCCCATAATAGGCCGCGACGGGTGCGCCAGTCATTTCTTGTAGTTTAGCCGCACCGGGAAAATGGTCGGGATGTCCGTGCGTCACCAGAATCATGCCGATTTTAGCTTCCATTTCGGCGGCGGTAGCAACCAGTGCTTCTAAATGAACTGGCAGATTTGGGCCGGGGTCAATCACCACTACTTCGTGACCCGTTCCGCCTTTGCCAATAATATAGCTATTTGTGCCTGTCAGCGTCATCGGGCCGGGATTGGAAGCCCGCACCCGCACCACCAGTTCGCTCAGTCGGTCAACCTGACTTGGCGCTGTCTCGCTCATTTCTCTATCTCCTCATAAGTAAATTATCTGGTCGTGATGGGTTCAACGGTGGCAGGGGCGACGGGTTGGGCAAGATGGGCTTCGTGACGTTGAAACCAGAGGATACCAACCACGATACCAAACCCAACTAGACCAAAAACTATCCAGCACAGCCCGCTAAACCCGCTATGGTTGCCCAAATCGAATAGCCAACCGCCCGCCAAATTGCCGATAATGCCACCAACCGCAAAAGCCAGCGAGTTAAAGCCGAAGTAGCTTGCCATTGTGTCGTCGCTGGCGTACTGGCTGGTGATAGTATAGCTCATTGGCTCGACCACCATTCGGCCCAGGCTATAGATTATCACACAGCCAATCAGGAAGGCCAGATTGTTCGCCAGTGCAACGGCAGCCAATCCTAGTGCCGCCATTCCTGTGCCAATCGCGATAATAGTCACCGGCTTGAACCAGCGCCGCAAAGTTTTGACCAGTAAATACTGGAAGGCAATTGCTAATCCGCTACTGACCACATAAATTATAGCAATATTATCTTCCGAGCCAGTCAGTTTGGCGGTGACGAGCGGCAAAGTAATGTTAATCTGAGCGTAAAGTATAAAATAGCCCGCGAACATTACGTTGATAATCACAAAAGGGCGGTTGCGCCAGACTACGCCAATCTGTCCGAAAATTTGGGCCGGGCCGTGTCGCTGCCCAATATGCACGCTGGCGGGTGGAATAGGCGGCACGAAAATCAGTAGCAGCATGAAAGAAAGTAGATAAATACTGGCGGAAGCCAGACCAACCACCTTAAAATCGAACTTGAGCAAAAATACGCCCAGCAGTGGCCCGGTAGTCATACCGATATTGCCACAGGTGGCTGAAAGCGAGAAGATGGTATCGCGGCGGTAGCCCCGCGAAAGCGAAGCCAGGGCCGCTTTGCCGCTCGATTCAAAACACGCTCCGCCGATAGCCGCTACTACTCCCGAAAGCGTCAGGTGTACCGCATCCGGCGCAATTGCCAGATATGCAAAGCCCAGCGAACGAATCAACATTCCGCAGAGCAGCATCCGGCGGTAGCCCACCCAATCGGCGGCGGCAGCAATGAAAATGCCCAAGCCCTGCTGCACAAATTGCCGTACTGCCAGCACCAATCCGGCGATGGCGGCGCTAACCCCCAAATCGCGGGTGGCGTGCAAGGCTACCAACGGAATGAGCATAAAGAAACCAAACCACATCAGCCCGGTATTGAGAAACAGCACCAGAATCGCGGGCAAGTTCTTGCGCCGTTCGGCAAGGCTAATTTCGTTTGGTGCGCTATCCTGGGTCATCAGGCAACCTTTGTTCCTTAAAAATAATTATTTCCCGCCTTAGTAATCTGAATGAGCTTCTTTATTATAGTTCATACTATGATATACTACAAATTGTTATAGAGTATTCTTATTATAGCCACAGGCTATCGGTTGTTAGTTTTAAGTAATCAGTCGTCAGTTTTCAGTTAAAAAAAAATTTCTTATGTGGTTGGTGGCCTGAGCAAGCATGCCTGGGGCTACCCACAGGGCAACCCTACAGGCCGAAGGCCCAGGCTAAGTTGCTAAAGCCGTCTGAAGGCGGCTGAAATTTAGTCTTGCAAAACTTCAATCCGGCCTTGAAGAGCTGAGTCTTACCCACATCTGAACCCGGACATGAATGTCCTGGCTCAAAACAGACTGGTTTATTTCTTAGCCCGGACATTCATGTCCGGGTATTTGAACTAAATCTGCTTTGTGGGTAATTGTTAGCCAGGCGAATTGCCTTGACCACCTAAGTACTCAGACTGAACCATTTTTAACTGAAAACTGACGACTGATAACTAAAAACTAACTCACTTTCTGGCGATAAAAAGGGGAAAGCGGGCTTGCTGACGGGCTTTTGGGTGAGTCAGGCGGCGGAGGGTGCGTTTAGCCGGACTCCAGGGGCGTTCGGGCCAGAGTAATTCTACTTTAAACTTGGCCTGTTGTAAGCGGGTTTGCATTTCGTCGAGTAACAGGTAGCCAGGGCCATCGGGCCAGACTGGATTAGCCTTGCTTTCCGTACGAAGCCGCGTTGCCAGTTCTGCCACCATTGCCTGACCTGCTGACGCATCAGTATAGACCGGGCTATCGCACATAATGAAAAGGCCACCAGGAATTAGCACTCGATAAATTTCGGGCAGCACGGTAGCGGGGTTGGCGTAATGAAAAGCGCCGTTTACGATGCACAGAGCCACGCTCTGAAACGCTATCGGCAATCTGTTCATCGAAGCCTGTCCACGTACAAAGCGGAGATTGGCTTTTTCCAGATATACCGCTCCCCCTTCCAGCCCATCGCGGCCTTCGACATTCAGGTCGAGCGCGATAGGTTGCCAGCCCGCCTCAGCCAATCGGCGCGACAGCCAGCCACAGCCCGCCCCCAGGTCGAGCGCAAAGCGGTTCTGCCCCGGCCCAATCTGCGCCATCAGCAAATCGTAACTACGGCGACGTAAACGCCAGAGAGCAGCCTGGGGGTCGTCGGGCGCAACATCGGGGAGGGCCAGATAGTAGTTGTCGTCGTTTCGTTCCCAGCCATCGGCTTGCCGGGCCGGGCGGTAATTTTCCAGGAAGGCGCGATAATCTCGTTCCTGTTCTGGCAACAAAAAGCGCCAGATGCCCTCCCGGTATTCATAATCCTGTCGGCACGAGCCGCAACGATTATGACCGACTGGTTCAATCGGAAAGAGTCTGCCCCGGCAGGTAGGACAGGCCAGCGCATCAAGTGCCGCAATATCGGTCTGGGTCAGCAAGTTTTGCAAACGAGCTTCTCTCTTCGTCTTTCTATTTAAATTTAAATAGTTGTTTGGCGGCATTATTACAAACTAACTCGAATCCGGCAAGCTAATCAGGAAAATAGCAGGGAAATAAATGGAAATCGGACAATTGCAGGCTTTTGTAGTAGCCGCCCGCGAGAAAAGTTTTACCCGCGCCGCCGAAGTGCTTTCGGTGACGCAGCCTTCGGTGACGGCCCGTATTCAAACGCTGGAAGAAGAATTAAAACTGCTGCTTTTTTTACGCAAAGGTCGCACGATTGAACTGACCGATGGCGGTAAGGTTTTTCTGCCTTACGCCGAGCGCGCTCTTTCGGTATTGGATGAAGGGGCGGAAGCCGTCCGCAACGTGCGCGAGGGAACGGCAGGACGTTTGGCTATCGGGGCGATTCAAACGATTTGCCTTTTCTTGATAGCGCCCGTGCTGGACAGATTTCACCGCAATAATCCACAGGTAGAAATTTCGCTGCGTTCGGGGCAATCGGTGGATATTATTCAAATGTTGCTGGACGACGTGGTGCAACTGGCGATGGCACTTGGCCCAGTGGTACACCCGCAGATTCGCACGCTGGAAACTTTTCACGATGAACTGATTGTAATCGCCTCGCCGCAACATTCGTTGGCCCGCCGCCGCGACCACGAAGGCACTATTCAGCCCGCCACAATGGAAGAATTATCGAACGAGGAATTTGTAATGTCGCGCTGGGGAGCGGCTTTTGATATTTTTATGAACCGCATGAGTGATGTTGGTCGCCGCCCGCGCATCTCTATCGAAAGCGGCGTGACCGAAACGGCAAAAGCGATGGTACGTATGAACTCCGGCATTTCGCTCTTGCCCCGCTTCGCTGTCCTCAACGATTTGCATAGTGGCGCACTGGTCGAACTGCCTGTCGAAAACTGGGAGCCACTCATGCTCGAAATCGGTATGTTCCACCGCCGTGACCGTCCGCTCGGCCTCCCCGCCCAGCGTTTCCTGGAACTCTGGATTAATTCGGTACAGGCGGGGATTTTTGAGTGATGCGTGATAAGTAATGAGTAATGAGTGAAATCCATTGGCGGAGCAATGTCTTACAGGAACGGGCCAATTGTAGGATGCTGCTCCGTCAGCTGATTTACTTCCTCATTCCTCGTTCCTCGTTCCTCTGTCCTCCGTCCTCATTCCTTCCTTCAGCATTTCGGTGAGGCGGGAGAGGCAGCGCTGGTATTTCTTGCGGTAGCCTTTGTCGCGGTATTCGGTCAGGAACAAATCGGGCAGGTCGCAGCTTGAGGAAACCGCCAGCTTTACTTGTTGGTCGTAGAGCTTGTCAATAAAATGGACGAAGCGCAACGCTACCGCCTGGTTATCAATCGGCGCAAGTCCTTCGATGAAAATCGCGTCGAGCGGGTCGAGCAGACGGGCGTAGCGAATCGGATGCAGTTTCTCAAGTTTGGCACATAGTTCGTTAAAAGTAGCGTAAAGTTTCGCGTGAGTGGCAGGTAGGTAGCCATCATAAGTGCGGCGCAATTCTTCGCCAGCGTAAAGGCCGGGTAAGTGTCCGCCTTCGCGGTAATCGCGGTGGCGATAATCTTCGCCCTCGATGCGGACGGCCTCAAAGGTAGCGGCAATAATACCGATTTCGCGCTTGAATTCTTCGGCGGCGAAACGGCCCTGGCCTAACTCGCTCGGCAACGTATTCGAGGTGGTGATAATGCGGGTTTTGCCCTGAGTAACGGCGGTCAGGAAAGTTTTGGCAAGCATGGTATTGCCCACATCATCCAGTTCAAACTCATCCAGGCAAATCAGCCGATAGGCCGAGAAAGCGCTTATACAGGGCTGCATCCCCATTGCTCCAAAAGTGTAGGTCAATTCCTGAAAAGATAAATAAGCTTTGGGTGAAGGGGCATCACGGTAGGCCGAGGCCAACAGGTGAGTCTTGCCCACGCCATAACCACCATCCAGGTACAAACCTTTTGGCCCATCTTCCTGCGGCTCAGAACGATGTAGCCAGCGCCCAAACAAACGCGGGCGCGGCTCGTCGCTTCCCGCCAGCCCGTTCACATAATTCTGTACTCGGTGTAGCGCTGCCAGCTGTGATGGATAATTATGGTCGGGGCGGTAATTCTCGAAGGAGACATGGGAAAAACGCGGGGTCGGCACAAAGCCCTGCACGATTTCCTGAATCGAGGCCGAAACGTCAATCTGTTCCAGGGTCAACTCTCTAGGAGTACTCCCTGTCTGGCTGGATTGTGACAACGATAACTTTTCCATATCGCCCAGTTTACCCGACCACCAGGCCCATGTCAAGGAGAAGGAGAAGGGAGAAGGAAAAGGAAAGAGGAGAGTAACCTATGGCGTAACATCTGGATTCTGTATGACATTGCTCCGCCAATGGAAAATCAGCTGACGGAGCAGCATCCTACAATTCAGGTCAAACCTGTAGGACATTGCTCCGCCAATGGATTTTCTTCTCCTTCTCCTTCTCCTCTTTCCTTATTGAAACGCTCGGTTGGTTAATCTATCGCTACTGAAACGGGGGATTGGACGAACTCGCCGTCTTTCATGGTTAGAACCCGGTCAGTGCGTTCAGCGACTTTGGGGTCGTGAGTGACAACTATAACGGTCAGGCCCATCTCGCGGCGTAATTGTTGAATCAAGTTCAAGATTTCTTCGCCGCGTTCGCTGTCGAGGTTGCCGGTTGGCTCATCGCCCAGTAGCACGGCGGGCTGATTTGCCAGGGCGCGAGCAATGGCGACACGTTGTTGCTCGCCGCCGCTCAATTCTTTTGGTTTGTGATTTAAACGATGGCCCAGCCCAACCAGCGTTAATAATTCTTTGGCTCGTTTATCCGGGTTGAATTTGCTTTTATCATCAAATTGAATTGGCAGCGCTACGTTTTCCAGCGCCGTTAACGTCGGTACTAAATTAAAAAATTGAAAAATAAATCCAATCGTTCGATTTCGCACATCGGCTAATTTATCTTCATTCAGGCGACTGATTTCCTGTCCTGCCAGCATCACCGTGCCGCTCGTCGGTGTATCCAGCCCACCAATCAAGCCTAACAGTGTTGTCTTGCCGCTACCGCTCGGCCCAACAATTGCGACCATCTCGCCCTGCATCACCGTCATATTCACGCCTTTTAAAATGCTAACCTTTTCCTTCCCCAACGGCAATTCCTTAGTCAAATTACGAACTTCCAAAATCGGTATTCTATTTTGCATTTTTCCCCTTTCAATAAAAGTTTCAAGTTCCAGGTTTCAAGTTTCAAGTTGTAAAACCAGGTTATGTGAGTGGTTTTGGGTTACTCTTGAATTTGTTACCTTTGTAATCTGTGTTCGCCAGGTAAGTAATGAAGCCATTGATAAGACGGCTAGTTTCATAAGTTAGCTTATATAATCGGTCTCAAAATCTTCCTGAGTTAAAAAACCAGCATCTAGTGCCACGTAAAGTTGCGCCCTTACTTCCCCTGCTGAACCCTTTGCCACCGCCAGGAATTGTTGAAATTCTCTAGTACCATCTCGTTCAAAGCCTTCCGCGATATTTGACAATATAGATACTGCGGCCCGTCGCATCTGGTCTCGCAATCCATAGTCGCGCGCAAATTCACCTATTGACGTAAGTTGATATACCACTTTTGTCAACTCGCGGGCCTTTTTCCATGCTTCTATATCCTCAAACCGCTCGATTGTTGCCATTCTCCCTCCTTAGCTCAAACTAATCCATCTTTGAGGCTCTTGTGTCTTCAACTAACGCAATTTTTATCAGTGCTACTCCAAACTAAAATCTAAAACTTGAAACTACTCTATTTTAACACTACCCGCTCTGTTCCCAAACTTGAAACCTGGAACTTGAAACTTGAAACTACTCGTATCTTAACACGATGAGCGGTTTTTCTTTAATTGGACTCCAGGCGCTGGCGATGGTGGCGGTGATGGCGAGACCGATTGCCAGGGCGATTAACAGAACGGCTGTCAAGGGCGACCAGGTGATAGTGAAGCCGCCACTGCTGCCGCGTCCACCTGTGAGGGTCGGGATGTTCAAGGCAATCAGGATGCCCATGCCGACCCCGATAAGGCCACCCAGCAAGCCGACTAGCCCGCTTTCCCATAATAACATACTCATGACGCGGCGTTGCTTTGCGCCGATGGCCTTGAGAACACCGATTTCAGTGCGCCGTTCCAGCATTGCCAGCGCGACGTTATTGGCAATCAGAATCGCGCCACTGAACAGGCTCAACAGGCTTAAGAGCAAGGGGAAGGCCAGGAACTGATCGAGCAAGCGGCTGAAAGTTTCGATTAAGTCGCCCAGGTCTAACACAAAGCCGACGGTATTCTGCACTTGCGTCAGGGCTGGTTTAATTTGCGCCCGGTCTACCAGCAGATAGTAGAGGCTGAACTCCGCCCCCAAATCGCTGACCACTTTGTAAGGTGCAATCCAGCCCGTCTCGAAGTTCACGGTGGTATTGCCTCTGTCCAGAATACCAATTACTTCCAGTTCAAGCCGCTTGTCGGCGTTATTGCCGCTACCCCCGCCGAATATAGCCGTTCGACCACGAGTGGATTGAACCGTAATTTTGTCACCGACTTTTACGTTATATTGGGTGGCAATATCCTGGCGCACCAGCAGCACATTTTTGTCGCTATCGGAGGCGGTCAAATTGCGGCCTGCCACGATTTTTTGCTTGCCGCTTGCCCCCGGCGCTTCGCCGTTGACAAAACCGCGCCCGCTTAATTGCACACTGGGATAAATTGGCACGGTTTGGGCAGGTATAACTGGCGCGTTTGCTCCCGCCGGGCCTGTCGGTGTTGTGCGCGGTCTGGGCCGATTTTCGTCGGTGAAGGCCATCGAGGTGTTATTAATCGAGACCAGATTGGCATCTTTATTATTGCCGACAAAGAGCTTTTGCAACCCCGGTACATCTTTTTGCAGATTAGCCGTCACCTGCTCGGTTTGGGCCGAGAACGGGCTGAAGGCCACCACGTTATAGCCCAAATCTATATCAAAGGCATCGCGGACTGCTCCCTTGATGCTATCGGCGATAATCACGATAAAGCTGATGAAAAAGAGGCCAACCACCATCACCATAATTGTCGCGGCGGTACGTCCCCGGTGTCGGCTGAAACTGCGGAAGGCCATTTTTACGCTTGGGCCAAACGGCGCGGGCAGTTTGCCCACCAGAAAAACCACTATCCATAGCAAGCCTATCAAAATAGCATTAACTGCCAGCGTCGCGAACGAAACGATTATGCCAATTACCATATCGCGTAATAGTACGCCCGCAATAACCCCAAAGGCCAGTGTCATTAGCAAAATAATGCCGAACGAGGCCCAGCCGCCAATATTGGGCAGCGTCCCGCTTTGCGCCCGCAAAACTATGCCAGGGCGTACTCGGCTGGCGGCGTAGCTCGGCAAAAAGCCAAAGACCGCCGACGTGACAATGCCAACAATTAAGCCAATAATTATTGGGCTGGGATAAAAGCCCCAGTTGAGCGGACGAGCAAAGAAACCTTCTGCCACTCCTTTGATGCCCAATCCCAGCAACTCACCCAGAATTACCCCAAAGACGCTGCCCAGCGTTCCCAGAATGATTGCTTCCAGCGTAAATATAAACAAAGTTTGGCGGGTTTTAAGGCCAAGCGCCTTGACCGTCGCAATTTCGGTGGTGCGCCGCCCGATAACTACCAGCATTGTATTAATTACGCCAATACCGCCGATTAATAGCGAAAGCAAGCCGACATACGAAAGCATATCCTCGGTGACGTTCAGGCCACGTGCAATTTGCTCCTGTTGCTCCGCCGCCGTGATGGGCCGGTTGAAGGTGAGGCGATTAACCCCGCTTTCGCCGGTATAGACACTTTCTAATAAAGCTTGTTTGGCCTGGGCTGGTTTGGAGCTTTTGACAAAATAAAGGTCGGGAATTAGTCCTTGTTCATCTACAAAAGTGGCGGCAGTATCAATTGAGGTAAAACCAAAACCAAAAAATTGACCCGGCCCGAAAATCACCCCTGGAATATCAATTTGGGCCTGTCCGACTATTTTTAGTTTAGCGGTTTTACCGTTGCGCCCGCCATTAAGCTGAATTTCCTGGCCCAGCTTATACTGCTGCTTTTCCCACAGATTTTTGCTGATGACTACGCTGTTAGGGGTGGAAATTAATTCACGCAGATTTTTACCGGCTGGCTCGATAATTTTCAGTTCGCCATAAAGCGGATATTTTGCCGGGTCTACGGCGTAGAAAGTGGGCGGAAAGCCAAAATAGCCGCCGATTTGCAAATCATTGGTGATAAGTGGTGTCCAGTCGTTAACCAGTCCCTGATTTTTCAGTTCGGTCAAGTTAGCGACGGCTCTTTCGTTGAGGCTCTGGTTGCTCTCGTTGCTAAACTGATTTAGCCGGGCAATCACATCGCCGCCCGCCCGCGCCTGGGTATCACCCGTCAGTGTATCGGAAATGCTCTGACCCAGCGATTCCAGTGCCACTAGCGAGGCCACCCCTACCGCCACGCACAGCACCGCAAAAAAACTGCGCTGTCCACCGCGCAGTACTGACCGCCAGGCATACTTCAGGTAAAAATTTAGTCGTTTCATTTTTATTTGATTGCTTTCTCGCCTAACCTCAGCCAACCAGAAATTTCGTTAACCGCTCAAACTTAGTAGCAAATTATGCTTTTTAATAACTAAATCCGCAAATACCTTTACATTGTAAGAGGGGGCTGCGCCCTCGATTTCTGCCCAGGCAAGACCTTTTCGAGGGCGCAGCCCCCTCCTACACAGATTTACGGATTTAATGATTAAAGTTCATCAAGCGCTTTTGGTAGCATACCACGAAAAGCGATTTCAATCGCTATTACAAGCGCGAAATTTCTGCCAATAAAATCTCTCTAGTATAATAGACAATCTTTTGGCCCGGTTTGTTTCAATTTTATTTCTGCATAGAGAATAAAGGGTTTGTTAAGAAGTAGCAACTCTATTCCCCTTATTGTTAACGAAACTTAATAAAGTGATGGTGTTATCAGATTGCTTCACTTGCCTTGCAATGTTAAAATAAGACCATATAAAGCCGTGAGGTTTATAACTGTTCAACAAATGTGGTTTAGTTTGGTTTGCATCTTAGTATAAGCAAAGTTTTTTGGCTGTGATGGAGTCCATCTGGTATGTCTTTAGCTAAGTTTGAATCGCAGCTGCCTGAACCTGATAAGGAGGCTACAATTATTTTTCCACCTGAGCCGGTTCGGGTCACCGAAGCCGATGACTTAAATTTGGGTTTTGCAAGCCGTACTGAACTAATTGCCGAAGTTGTTCGCCAGCGCCGCGAATTGCGCTTGCTGGAAAAAGTTCGCCGTGCCTTGCTTGCCAGCCCCGATTTAAGTAACGTCTTTCCAGTCGTAGTTGAAACGATTGCCTCGGATTTTGGGTTTCCCTTAGTCAGCATTTATCTGCTCGAATATGGCGCGCTCAGGATTCAGGCTCAGGTTGGCTACGAAAAATATTTTGATGTAATTCCACTCGATGCTGGCATTAACGGGCGCGTCGCTCGTAGCGGTCGGCCTGTACTTATCGCCGATATTAGCGCCGACCCCGATTATCTTGGGGCTAATCCAGGTGTGGGTAGCCAGATTTGTGTACCTCTGATTGGACGAGGTAACGAAGCGCTCGGCACACTTAGCATAGAGTCGTACAAAAATCGCCCTTTGGATGAACGCGATTTTAAGTTATGTCTTTCGCTGGCTGAACACGTAGTACTCGCCCTTGAACAATCACGGCTCTACCGCAGTGAACAGCGCCGGGCCAACCAACTTGCTTTGCTTAACCAAATTGGGCGAGATTTGGCGGCGACTCTCGATGTTGAAACCATTATCGAGCGGGTAATTGGCCCAATTCGCCGCAAGTTGGGCTATTATAGCGTCAATATCGGTCTGGTGGAAGGCGACTCGCTGGTTTATCGTTTGAGCTTGCCGTCTGGAACTGCTTCAAATAGCGTGGTAGCGCTGCCTCTTGAAAAAGTTTCGTTAAGCAATCATTGTGTTAAGAATGGCGAAATGCTGGTTATTTCCGATGTGAGCAAAGAACCACTCTTCAGTCCCAGCGAATTGCTGCCCGATACCCGCTCCGAAGTGCTGTTGCCGTTGCGCTCCGCCGGACAGGTTATTGGGGTGCTGGACATCGAAAGTGACCGACTTAATGCCTTTGATGATGACGATATAATTTTGCTCAAAACGCTGGCGGATGAAACCAGCGTAGCCCTCGAAAATGCCCGCCGCTTCCAGCGTTTGCAGCAACAGAGCATCGAGCTAAACCAGACCAACCGTAAGCTGGCAGAAGCAAACCGCCTCAAAAGCGAATTTTTGGCAAATGTTAGCCACGAACTTCGCACGCCGCTCAATTCAATTATCGGCTATATTGATATGCTCGAATCGGGTTATTACGGCACGCTGGACGAAGCCATGAACGACCCGCTGGAACGAGTAACTCGCAATAGCCAGCGTTTGCTTGCCCTGATTAACGATGTGCTTGACCTCTCCAATATCGAGGCCGGACGCTTCCCGGTTATACCCGAACATTTTGCGCTGAAGGACGTGCTGCGTTCTAGCGGTGCGAAATATCAGCAGCAGGCTGAAGAAAAAAACTTACAATTTCATTTGCATTTCTCGCCCGACTTGCCGCCCCTGGTACATCACGATCCGCGCCGCCTTCACCAGATTTTAACTAATTTACTTTCTAATGCGATAAAGTTTACCGAGGCGGGCGAAGTTGAAGTTAGTGTAAAACTCGCAACTGATGAGCCAGATTATTTTTGTATTGTGGTCAAAGACACTGGTATTGGTATTCCCGAAAGCGAATTTGGACATATTTTTGAAGAGTTCCGGCAGGTGGATGGCAGCACGACCCGGCAATACGGCGGGACTGGCTTGGGGCTGGCGCTGGCTTCGCGTACCAGTCAAATGATGGGTGGCACGATTAGTGTAACCAGTGAACTGGGTAAAGGCAGTATTTTTACGTTAAAACTTCCCCTGGCTATGCCCGCTACTAAAGAAGCCATCGCCTAAGAACCTGTTTCCTAATTCCGTAGGGGTTCAATTATACCTTTTAACAAAATAAGCCGTAAATGTAGGAGCGGGATTTCCCCGCCCAGAAATTGAGCGCCAGGGTAAATTGGGCGGGAAACCCCGCCCCTACCAAAACCTATTTACCGATTTAACAGTTAAAGAGCATCATTGAACCCAATTGGGCTTGATTTATCAAGCCCTACCAATAAATCTTGAACTTTGAACTTTAATCGGCGGTGAAAGAAGGATGGCCGGTGGCGAACTTTCCGCCCAGGCTGGGGTTGAGTTGTAGGGCTTGCTCGTAATCCTTGCGCGCCTCGGCCCGATTGCCAAGCTGACGGTGTGATTCGGCGCGGGCCAAAAATAATTCGGCGTTGGGGCTGCGGTTGAGTTCAAAGGCTTGCTCAAAATCGTCCAGCGCAATTTCGTGATGACCCAATGCACTATAGACCCGCCCGCGCTCGTAATAGCCGCGCCACCACAAACGGCTACAGGCAATGGCGTGGTTGGCATCTATCAAGGCGCTGCGAGTCTCGCCGAGCGCCAACCGTACTGCCGCCCGTCCCGCATAGGCCGTTGCTCCCTGCGAAAAGCGCATCCCCTGCGTGTAATCCGCCTCTGCCGAAAAATAATCGCCCAGTTCATAGTGAATTCTGGCCCGGTTCTGGTAAAGCGAAGGCGCACAAGGGTCAAGATTGAGTGCCTGGCTGATAGTGGAAAGGGCTGCGTGATGTTCTCCTGCCAACAATTGCCGTCGGAAGCGCGTTTCTAGTCGGTACAAGCGCATCCGTTGCATTGTCACAAGCGTGATATAGCAAAATCCGGCTATCGTAAACAGAAATGCACTAAGTCGAAGTAAAACATCAAACCAATCTACCACACCTCACCTCTTTACCAATACCTGATACGTCCCGAAACTAACGGCTTACATCATCATCGTCGAGTTCAAGGTTTCCGTTGCGATAATTCTCAACATGCAGCTTGGCCCAGGTATATTTATCGGTTAATGTCCAGTGGTCGGCGCTGCTATCGAAAAAATAGTAAAAAAAGACTTTTAGTTCCTCGGCATTATAACCCTGGGTGGCAAGATTTACCACCATCAGACTTTGCCGAAAATGATCGGTATTCCAGTAAGTTCGCATTCTGAAGTTGCCTTTCCATCTGTCCTTGCGCGGCTGATGCCATAGCTTTGCTTTATAATGGCTATATTGGTTATGCTAACGGGATTATAGCAAATATTTTTAATTGAAGAAAGTAGTTAGCCACCGACTTGCATTTACCGCTATAATATAGCTGAAATATTGTAATTACTTAGCTTATTGTAAGAAAAGAATTAACCGCCAAGACGCAAAGAACGCCAAGAATTTTAGTTATTTCCCCCGTTTTCTAAACTGTAGGCTGAGTAATTACGAAATATTTATGTTGAAGCCTGAACAAAGCCTGTAATCAGTTACTACCGGGTAGCTTGTCTCAGTAATAGAAAGCACTAATCATGAAACGTTCTGTATCTCAAAAACCTGTAGTTGAAACGTCTGCCCCTGTTACTCAGTCAGATTCGGTGGCTATCCCGCCCCGCCCAAAAGCGATTCGGTGGGCCGAAGCCAATTTGAAGCGCCAGCTATTTTTAACCCTGATGGCGCTCTACCTCTTTACGCTGGGTGGGCATCTTTATAGCGGCGATGGGGTTGCCAGCTATGGCACGGCCTGGAGCATTGTCGAGGGCAAAGGCGGGGCGCTGGATGAGTATTTTAGCGACAACCGTTTTGGCTTCCCCGGCAGAGATGGGCATTTTTTCAGCAAATACGGCGTGGGCCAGATGGCGATTGAATTGCCTTTTGTGGTGCTGGCAAAAGGTTTGGGCTTGCTTCTCCCTTCGCTCAATCCTGACCCGGTGGGCCGGATGCTGGTTTCGACCCTGAATAGCCTTGTCATCGCGTTTTCGGCGGTGGTACTATTCACTATAGTTCGTAATTTCGGCTATGGTGTGCGGGCGGGACTAGGCGTGGCTTTGCTTTATGCCGTCGGGACTATGGCCTGGACTTATGCCCGCCTCGACTTTAGCGAACCCCTGATTACCCTGGCCTATTTACTAATGGCGCGTAACCTTTTTGCCTGGGGCGCACAACCCGACAAAGACCGCGAATTACTCAAGGTGGGCGCATGGCTGGGGGTAGCCATTACCATTAAATCGGCGGCGGCGCTGGGCCTGTTGCCGATTCTGGTTTACATAATATACACTCTGTTTTTCTCGAAAAATGCTTTAAATTTAAAAACCTCCGCGTCCTCTACGTCCTCTGCGGTAAAAATTTTAAAACTTGTTCGCCCGCTATTCTGGCTGGGTATTCCGCTTGTGGTGGGATTGGCGATTGTGCTAGGCTACAACTATTATCGCTTTGGCTCAATCAGCGAAACGGGTTACGGCGCGATTAAAGACCAGTTTGCGGCCGGGTCGTTCTACGGTGGCATTTTCGGTTTTCTGTTCAGCCCCGGCAAGAGCATCTTTCTTTATTCGCCTGCCTTGATATTCGCCCTGTTTGGTTTGCGCTCTTTCTTTTCTTTTTCTAAAAAATCGCTGCGTGCCGAAACTTTGTTTATTTTGATACTGGTAGCGGTTTATCTGCTTTTTTACTCCTTCTTCTGGAACTGGGAAGGCGATTGGACGTGGGGGCCGCGCTATCTAATGCCCGCTATCCCGTTTGTCGGGCTGTGGGCTGCGCCCCTTTTCGAGAAGTTTAGCCCGCTTCGGAGGCAAGGCTTTTACCTGAGTATTTGTGCGGCGCTGGTCGTGAATGCGCTAGGTATTTTTACTATGTTCGACCAATATCTGCTTGCCAGTTATAAATCGGGCGTAAATCAGGATTGGCGCTTTATCCCGGAACTTTCGCCCTTGCGTGGTCAGGTATATATGTTAGCCTCAGCCATGAGTCAGGCGTTGGGTCGTCCTTCCCTGACGATAGATTACCTCGCCTGGGACCCGGTGCGGGTAACTGCGCTAAAAGCAATTATCCCTCTGCAAGGCTACGATGAGTTCGATGTCTGGTGGCTACGTCCCGCCAACACTGGCAACTGGCTAATCGCGCTGGTAGCCGGAGCATTTTTTGCCGGATTGCTCTGGTTTGCATGGCGGCGCTTTTACCGCACCTACAAAATTTTGAAGGAGTTTGAAGGCTATTAATTTATTTTTGTGGTTTTCCGGCTTCGGAAGTGGTAAAATATACTCAAATAAGGCCAATATTTGAGTTTTTGCAGATAAATTAAGTGGCGGCACCAGCCGCCCTTTTAAATATTAGCTTGAAAATTTTTGCAAAAAATTTCAAGCCATAAAAATAATGAAATAGCAGGAAGTAGAAAACAATGCGAATTACTGCCGAGCCGGTTGCACGGCTGATTGAAGAATTAAATAAATTGCCCACGATTGGGCCAAAGACCGCTTCGCGGCTGGCCTTTTATATTTTGCGCGGCTCAAAAGACGATGCTCAGGCGCTGGCCCAGGCGATTATTGATGTTAAAGATAAAATTATTTATTGCTCCGAATGTTACAACCTGACCGATAACGACCCATGTGCGGTTTGTTCGAGCAAAGAGCGCGAACGTAACCAGATTTGTGTGGTGGAAGAGCCGCTAGATGTGGTGGCGCTGGAAAAGACCCACGAATATAACGGTCTGTATCACGTGTTGCACGGGCATATTGACCCACTGGCCGGAATTAGCCCGGACGATTTGAAAATTCGCGAGTTGCTTGACCGGGTACGCCTGGAAGAAGTGCGCGAAGTCATTCTGGCGATGAACCCAAACGTCGAGGGGCGGGCTACCGCTAACTATATTCACAAATTGCTCGTTCCGGCAGGCATAAATGTCACGACGCTGGCAACCGGGTTGCCCGTTGGCGGCGATTTGGAATACGCCGATGAAGTGACTCTTTCCAACGCTCTAAAAGGGCGGCGACATATTTAAGCACTAAACAATACAAGGAAGAAGTGTCAAGCTTATGCAAAATAATAATGATGGCGAAAACAGACCTGACCGCACAGGTCGCCAGCTTCATGGAGTTATGGAAACCTTTGAGCTGGAACGAGTTGTAAACTGGCTGCGCGACGAAGCGGAATATAGCAATAAGGGGCGCAACGCTCTGACGCTGGTCAAGAATCCGCAGCTGCGAACCGTGTTGATGTGTATGCAAAAAGGCGAGGTAATGCACGATCACCGTGCGCCCGGCCCGATTACGGTTCAAGTTTTGCACGGGCGTATTCGCTTTGAACTAGAGCCGGGTACTTCCAACCACCAGCCAATTGAACTGGACAAGGGTCAATTATTGGTGCTGGAAGAAACTCTAAAGCACGAAGTGACTGCCCTTGAGGAGTGTAGCTTCTTGCTGACTATCGTGATGAATGGCCCGGTGGACGAGTTACACAGTTGAACCGTTAGGGCGGTGGCAAAGTAGCCAAAATTAGCTGTAGGAGGGCTGCGCCCCAGGCGCGTCAACTTAAGGCGCTATTGGTGAATTGACAGCTTGAGTAGGGTTGCCCTGTGGGTATTCCAGCGCGGGCCATCTCGAAGTACCAATTCAGAAGGGAAGAGCTTAGGTTGAGGCGCATGGGGTGCAGCCTCTCTTACACAGCGAAACTGACTTTGCAACCGCCCTGGTTGAATCAGGTTTTTCAGGTAGCCGCAAAGGTGTGAATAGCCAGCAGCAAGCCCTTTTCCAGCGAAATTTCGGCGGGCGAGGCGGTGAAAACATTGCTCACGCCACGAGTAGGGCCGAAGAACAGGGTTTCGCCTTTGAGCGGGTAGTAGAGGTTTTGGGTACGCACGCCCTGGGCATCACCCGCCAACGGAATCAGGCTCAACAACTCGCCCCCTTGCCCTTCGATTGATAACTGGTTGCCGCCCTGCAACAAAAATACTTCTTCGTGTTCGCCCAGCAAACACATCTTTGCTCCGGCGGAAAGCAGACGGGGTGCTGCCAGCAAATAGAGGTTGCCGAGGGTGTGGTCGAGTCTGCCACCCAGTCCACCTACAATCGTAATTTCGTCTGCGCCCATCTCGACGGCGGCATAAAGGGCCATTTCCAGGTCGGTTTCGTCTTTCTCCACTGACAAACGCCGTACTTCCAGACCAGGCCGAGCGCTTAGTTCAGCCAGGGTTGCCGGGCTGATGCTGTCCATATCCCCGATTAACAGGCGCGGATTAAGTCCCCAGGCGTGGGCCGCTTCCCCGCCCCCATCGGCACAAATCACCGCCGCGCCCGCCCGTTCTGCTGCCTGGGCATAGCGTTTGAGCCGTCCGTCTATCAAAATATCTTCCACAAAAGCAATTACTATCGCTTGCAATTAATTTCCTCTCATATAAAAACTCCCCTGATGCCCAGTTGTTCATGCATTATACCAATTCTGAACATAAATAGGGGCTAATTGCATTCGCCCGTTGGATTCTTTCCTAATCCAACGGGCGAATGCAATTAGCCCCTACCAAAATAACTCAAAACTCAAAACTCAAAATTCAAAACTATTTAGAATCCGTATTTAGCCAGTGCTTTATCTGTGCCAGTGCCTTTGGGCAGAGTGACGATAAGTACCTGGTTGCCTTTTTGCACCAAGCTGACATCGAATTCAGGGCCGCTCCAGGTACGTTTTTGCGCGCTGCCGCCATCACCTTGCAGGTTGTAGATTTTGGCTAAATTGGTGACGCTGCCTTTGAAAAAGCTGGACGCGATGGTTTCGCTATCCCACTGGCTGCGCCAGACGTAGCCATAGCGTCCCTGTCCATCGGCAACCACCTGATAACGGTCTCCGGCCCACCCGTTTACCGAGCGGGTAGCCTCATCGGTAGAGAGCACATTATTGAGCCAGATACGGGCCTGTAGTTCACCCATTGTGTTTATCTCGATAGTTTTCCAGCCCTGACCCAGCGTATCGGTTAACGACGGCAAATCTACTTTAACTGGCTCAACTCGTTTGTCATATTTTTCGGGGTGCAAAATTTGCGAAGTTGAGCGGGGCGGGTAATTGCTAAAAGCTTTGTTTACGGCATCCCAGCCGCCCTTGTTATAAATACTTTGCACAAATTTAAGACCGTCGTCATAGGGAAATTGCAGCGTATCTTTCAGAATCAAAGGCGCTTGGTCGAGCTTGCTGGAACTAAAGCTCTGGATTTCCTTGAGCAGGGTACTCAAATCATCTCGACTCAGGTTGCCATTTTGTACCCACAAGGTCTGTGAAAGGGTGGCATCGCCTTCGATTAGCGAAGTAACCGCCGCATCAGTGTCATCATTACCCTCGACTTGACCGGGCTTGCGTTGCGGACGCAACTTCTGAATATCGTAATACTGGTCTTGCAAAGCGTGGGTCAGTTCGTGTTCCGCCGTAAATTTTGCCAGAGGACTGACCTTGCTCGGCTCCTGGTCTACCACCACATAAAACTTTTTGGTCTCCGGGTCGTAAAAGCCCAGTACTTGCTCGGTCTGCAAATCGTTGTAGGCTTTGGCAAGGTCAAAGTTCTTTGGAACAAAGCCGAATAGCTCGTTAATTTTCTGGTACTTGGCGATTTCTTCGGGCGGATTGTCGCGGTTGAAAGTTTCCAGGAAATATTTGCCCATCGCGTCGCGGGTCATAAAGAACTTTTCAACCGGGTTTTTGAAATCGAGTTTGCGGGTTTTGGCGGCTTGTTGCGCCACCGTTTCCAGCGTCTGCTGGGCCTGGGGCGGAGAAGCGATGGTTGGCACGGG
>JBBQXW010000036.1:0-33617 GCA_038209275.1 Chloroflexia bacterium
GAGCCAATTTACGCCCCGGTATTTCATTCTGACCGCGATTTGAGCGGGCAGATGGGCAAGGGCAAAAGCCTTGCCGACCCGGTGATGGTCGCCGACTGCATTGACTTTTTGCACTTGCTACCGCAAGTCGGTACTTACGTGTTAGTTACGGGCGATAAGGACATGATGCCAGTCGTGCGCCTAGCCAAGTTGCGCGGACGGCGCGTAGTGGTTATCGGGCCGGATTATGTTGCGAACGTATTACAGCAAGTTTGCGACGAATTTGTGCCGTACCGAATGTTGCTGGCGGCAGCAACCCAGGTAGACCCTTATGCTGCGTACTACCAGCCGCAACAGCCCGGCGCTTACTACCCGCCCCAGCAACAACCCCAACCGGGCTTGCCACAGGGTTATTACCCGCCGCAGATGCCCCAATCGTCGCAATCCGGCAACGACTCGCGTTCCCGCACCGGGCGCAGATTGTCGAGCGGACGACGCACCAACGCGCCCCAGCCCTACAAGGATGTGTCGCCACCGCAGCAACCACCAATGCAGCAGCAAGCACCATATGGCTATTATTACGGTGCGCCCCAAATGATGCCGCCGCAGGGCTATCCGGGCAGCGCTGCTCCACAGGGTTATCCGCCGCCGCCAGCGCCGGGCTATCCTGAAGCACAGGCCAATCCGGTAGGGCCGCAACAATATCCGCAACCTGGACAGAGTCCGGCGGCAGTGCCACCGCAGTATCAGCCAACGCAACAGCCGCAGCAGTACCAGCCGACACAAACGCCGCAGTATCAGCCAGGGCAAACGCCGCAACAATACCAGCCACCGGCGGCAGTGCCGCAGCAGTATCAGCCGACGCAACAGCCGCAACAATACCAGCCAGCTGTTGCCACCCCTGTTACGCCCCAGGCGCAACCCGCTCCGGCACGCCCGGCAGTAGTGCCTACTCCGCTGCCAGCCCAGGCGCAGGTCACTCCACCAGTGCCAGCGCTGGAACAGCGTCCCAGCAATAATTTCGAGGATGTGAAGGAAGTTATCCGGGCAATTATGGGCAGCCGGGCCACCAACGGGCGCGGTCAGATGCGGGCGCGTGACCTGAAAGAGGAGTTGCTGCGGCGTATTCCAAGCTTTAGCGAGCGGCGTTATGGCTACTCGAAGTTTAAGGCTCTGCTGAACGCGGTGGAACAGGCCGGAATTTTGCAGATGTACCAGAGTGGTCATATTCTGTGGGTCGCCGCCCCTGGTACACCAAAAGGTGAGGAGCAGCCCGAATTTGACGAGCCGATGTTGAATGCGGCTGGCGCAGTTGTCATGGACGAGCTTGAGGATGATGAAGAGGACGAGGAGGAAGAAAGCGAAAGCGGAGCGGAACTGAGCGAAGAGTTTGACGCGGCTACTCCTGTCATGCAAACTCAAGCGCCTACCGAGCAGCGACCAACAGTAATAGTTGAACCGGGCGACGCGCTACTTGAAGGAGCGGTACAGGCACCAGAGCAGGAAGAACGCTATATGCCCACCCCTGCCGCCGAAGAGCGAGTGACAGCCCTGGCAGAAGCGCCTATCGGCGCACATTCGCAGCGTGACCGCGATGTGGAGCGCCGTCCGGCTCAGGCTGAACCAGCCAAATCAGGCAAAGCGCCGGAGAAAATTCCGGGGCTGGGCGCACGTCCGGCTTTGTTGGAGCAACCTTACTACGAGGATGTAATTGTCCTGGTGGAGGGATTGCGCCATCGCAATCGCTGGTTGGGCTACGAACTGTTGCTTTCCAGCGTGCGCGATTACCTGACCAAGCACATGAGCGAGAGCGAGGCGAAATCGCAGGCGGGCGCAATTTTGTCGAAGTTGCTGAACGAGAATGTGCTTAAAATGGCGATGGAAGTTCATTCTCGCGGCGCACGCAAGATGCGGGTGCAGGTAGCCCACTTGCAAGAGGAGCATCCTGCCGTTCGCTATGCGATGGGGGCAGCCGCAGCCAGGGCAACAATGGCGACTCAGGCCGAACAAGCGGCAACTGCTGTGGCAGAGGCAGCAGCAACCGAAACTCAGCCCGAAATGACGGCGACGCTACCCGAAGGGCAAGCGCCAACCGAAACGGGCGAAGCCGAGCAGCCTCAAGCTGCTAATGTCTTCTCGTCGCCGGATGCCCAAACTTTTGAGGCCGTCGCCGAAATCGTCGCCGATAAAGCCGAGGTTACGCTTGCTGTAGATGAAGGCGGTGTGCCAGTCATTCAGACCGAAGCACCACAGGGCGAAGTTTCGGCGACCCAGCCGGAACTGAGCGCCGCACCTTCGGTGCAGGCCGAAAGTGAAGCCGCGCCGTTCATCGAAGCTCATACGTCGGAACACTCCCACGAAGGGGCTGAACCGATAGTGCCGGAAGCCCAATCACTTCAGTTTGGGGAGCAAACCCAAATGGAAGGCGAAACGGGCCAGATTCCGCAAAACCCGGAAATGCTGACTCTGGCTACCGACGAGGCCGCCGAAGTGCCACAGCCTGACCGGGGTGAAGAATTTCACCCGCAGGGCAGTGGCGAGGAGCAGCCGCAATTTGTCCAGACGGTTGAAGCTATTCCAGTGGTCGAAGCCGGAGGCGAAGCGGGCGATTTGGGCCACGATGCGGAAGTGACCCCGGTAGAGCAAGTGCATGACCCGGTGCCAGAAGTGACACAGGAGCAGCACGACCACTCGCCGGAGCAACACGACCATCATCAGCACGACCAGCCGCATGAGGAGCATGACCATGCACCAGAGCAGCACGACCACCAGCAACATGAGGAGCATGACCATTCGCCGGAGCAACATGACCATGCACCAGAGCAGCACGACCACCAGCAACACGAACATGGGTCGGAGCAGCATCACGAACCATCTTCGCCAGAGCAGCACCACGAACAGTGGGCAGTGACAGGTGAAGAGGTTACGGCGCAGGTAGTGGAAACGCCGGGGGCAGAAGGCAAGACCGGGCAGAATGTCCAGGGTGAGCCGGAACACGCGCCCCCAGGCGAAGATGCTGCCCCGGCAGGTGGCTATATGAACACGGTTGCGTTGGCAACGCCGGAAGCAGAAACTGTAGAAGCCAACCATACCGTTGATGGAGCGGAAAGCGAAGACGAAAGTGAGGAAACCGAGGAAGAGCATGGTGCAGAACCGATTGCGCCCGGCATCCCACCTCGTCCCCGTCGTCGTCGCCGCACTCCCCGCCCTACCAACCCGGTAGGCGAGGGTGCAGCCGAATTGATGGGTCAGCCACGCGAACGGCGCTATCGCAACAGCACCCGCCGTCCGGCCCGTCAGCCGCGCCAGCCCGAAAACAAGCGTCGCCCAACTAACAGCGACGAAAGCCGAGAAAACTAGGAAATAAAATAAAAGGCGGTACGTTGAGCAATTCAACGTACCGCCTTTTTGTTTTAAATTTTTCTTACGAGCAAATTAAAGACCTGAAAAACTCCGGGCTTTTAATTCAGCAAAAGTTGAAATTTCAGCCTATAACGGGTAAGGCTAACTCCGAACCGTCGTCAGCCTTGCCCAACTTGTTTGGCACAACCACGCACCCCATGCATTTGAATGAACAGATACGTTCGTTTCAGGCTAATGCAAATTTTGTGCCAGCGTTGAGCATAATATTACCCCATTTATCTGTAGGACATTGCTCCGTCAATGGATTAATCTGTGGCAAGGGTCAATCCATTGGCGGAGCAATGTCCTACATAGGAGTACGATTTGTCGTCGCTTTATTGAGTATGATATGAATTTTGACCGGGATTTTAGTCTGGTGCTATAATTACGCTTGTAATAATTGGAGAAGCTAAATTATAACCGAACAGGAGAAATTATGACGCAAGCGAACCCAACCCCGCCCGCCCAGCCGCAACCCCAGAACACCAATCCAGCTACTACCACCACCGCGATTGTGCCGGAAGTAGGTGGTTATGTGCCGGGCGGTTTGAATAAAGAGATTGTCAAGCCAGTGCAGAACCCCGGTCAGGCCGATACCAATTTTCCTTTCTCGGCGGGGTCGAAGATGCACGAAGTGGCTCAATACCAGAATTTCTTTACTTTTCCGCTTGATACTTATTACAACGTTTTTGACGCGGTGGCTTATTTCAGCGATGAGCATAACCGCAATCGCTATACTTACGAGCAGCAACAGAATATCATCAGCCGGATTGTGCGTGCCGCCCACGATTTTGGAATTTCCATCGAGGAAGTAACTGATAAACTAAAGCAGTAAATAATGACTGAAGAAGAAAGTGAAAGTGAAGAAGTAGAGGAACAAAAGCCGCTAACCGCCGAGCAATTACGGGCGCGGCTGGTACAACAACTGGTGACGGGTGGCGCATTGAGGTCGCCGGAAATCACGCGAGCTTTTTCGGAAGTGCCGCGTGAATTATTCTTGCCGCCCGAAATTTCGCTGGAACGGGCTTACAGTGATGATGCCATTGTAGTGAAGTGGAACGAGGCAAAAGCCGCCACCAGTTCCAGCACCCAGCCTTTTTTGATGGCGGATATGCTGGAAGCACTCGATTTAGCACCAGGAATGAAGGTGTTGGAAGTCGGGGCAGGCGTGGGCTATAACGCCGCGATTCTGGCAAATATTCTGGGCAATGGCGAGTGTTTGACCAGTATAGACCTCGACCCGGCTATGGCGGAAGTGGCCCGCCAGAACTTGATGAAGCTCGGCCCGCCTTACGAACGAGTGTCGGTGGTGTCGGGTGATGGCGGGCATGGCTATTCGGCCCATGCCCCTTATGACCGCATTATTGTAACGGTGCAGCAGTGGGAAATTTCGCCGGATTGGGTCAGCCAGCTAAAAGAAGGTGGCATTTTGATTGCGCCCCTCTCGATTTCGGCCCACGTCTGGGGCGGACTGATTCCGGCCTTCCGCAAGGAAGCCGACGGCACGTTAACGGCGATTGCTGCCAGTCATGGCGGGTTTATGCCGATGCGAGGCGAACTGGCGCACCCACTGGCCCAGCAGGACGAGACGGACGGGCCACCCCGTTCACATCCAGTTAAAATTGGGATTATGGCCCAGGAAATACTGGAAGAATTGCCTTCGCTGGCTACTCCCGAAGTTTATTTGACCAGCGCCGGATTGCCTACCCCGATTTTAGAGTTATTGCAGAGTTCGGAAGAACTGACCTATACTCCAGACGCGACAATTCAGTTTGAAGTCGAAGAATTACCACCCACCAGCACTCGCTGGAACGAAATGACCCCGAATCAGCGCCGGGCGGCGCGGAGCTATTATGGCTATACTTCGCTGGTAGCAGTAGCAGTCGAAGACCTGCTTTCAACCCTTCTAATTAATCCAAATCCGCTAACGCTCGCTGGAACGGGAGTTGGGGAAACCGAAAATGCCGAGCCACTCCGCTCTCGTTTTGAAGGGCGCGGATTGGGATTGGTGCAACGGCGACCCGACGAAACGGCTTTTGACCTGGCGCTACTGGTAGCGGGGACTGCCTACGGCTGGCGCGTAACGCAGCCACATAATTCAGCCGAGCCAACCACCACCGAGACCGATGACAATAACAAAAATCTGGCTCTGGCAAAGCTACAAGAGGTCTGGCAGGTCTGGCAAAGGCTGGGGCAGCCTGTTCCTTCGGAATACCGCCCAATAGCCTATCCCACCACTCAGCCAGCCCCCGCACCCGGCTATGTCATCCACCGAAAATATTATAATCTGCTTATTCCATTCAACCCTTAAAGTTAGATAATATAAGGAGTTTGAGAATTTTTCTTGCAAGAAAAATTCTCAAACTCCTTATATTATCTAACACAAAACTAACAATTGGGGTATTGACAGAATCGCTATATGCCATTACTATATGACTATAACACATATCGAGCATATGTGTTATAGCTCGAAGCAAGGGCTAATTTAAAAGTAGTCGTGTGAGCAAATTAAAAGGGCAGCGAAAATACTGCACTATGCTCAGACTGACGAAGTAATAGAAAAAGCTAAAAATCTGTATCGGTAGGGGTTTGATTTATCAAACCCAGGTTGGGCGCAATGAATTGCTCCCCTACAAAGATAAGAGCCGAGAGCTTCGGGTCAAGAATCGAGAGGTAAAAGAAAAGATGCATGGTTTTGGAGGCCCGCCCTGGCACGGGCATGGCGGCAAGCGCGGTGGCTGGTTTATGCAGCCGCCTATCTGGGGATTTTTACAGCCCTGTTTGTTGCTAATACTATCGGAAGGGCCGCAACACGGCTATAGCCTGATGGAAGAATTGCGCCGCCGCAAATTATTGGGCGGCGAGGTAGATGTGGGCAATTTATACCGCACGCTAAGGCGAATGGAAGCTGAAGGAATAGTTGTACTATTTTCTACTGGCTCAGGAGCCGGGCCGAACAAGCGGGTTTACCAGATTACGCCGCGTGGCGAAGAATTGTTAAAAGGCTGGGCCGGGGCGCTAGAGCAACGTACCAGAGTTATCAACCGATTTCTTGACGAATTTCACCGCGTCTATGGTGAACAAGCCGGTACTGAAACCGACTTTATCGCCGATGACGGGGATAATCCTATATAGTTTTTAGTTCTAAGATTAAGAAAGGAACACACAATTTATGCGAGGGCATGGATATTACGGGGGATTTGGCTTTGGTCGCCCCCAATTCGACAATTTTGATGATGGAGTAGATGGTGGAGTAGATGGTATGGAAAACATGGACAATATGAACGGGCCGGAGAACGCAGAGTTCGAGGCCCAGCAAGTTAACTTTGGTCGCGGTCAGCGCGGCTGGGGTGGCCCACAAATGGGCTTTGGTTTTGGGCGCGGCCCCTGGCAGCGCGGCAGAGGTCGTGGCCCCTGGGGACAGGATTTTGGCGGCGGCTTCGGTGGCCCGCAAATGTGGGGCGCGTGGGGCTTCGGCCCTGGGATGCGCCGCGGCTTCGGCGGCGGTTGGGGCGGTTTCGGCCCTGGGATGCGACGCGGTTGGGGTGGTCACGGACAGGGATATGGCCCGGAAGGTCACGGTCACGGCGGGCATGGCGAACATGGTCACGGACATGGCCCGGAAGCTCATGGACATGGACACGGCGAACACGGTCATGGTGGACATGGCGAACGCGGACGTGGCGGCTACGGTTGGAATCGGCAGGCCAAGATTGATTTCGCAATCGAACGCCTGGAAGGTGTTCAGCACTTTTTGGCCGAGCGCCAGCAGCGCGTAACCGAGCGGCTAGAGCAACTGCGGGCCGAAAAAGCCCGCCAGCAGGAAGGCACTCCGCCGACGGCGCAGCCAACCAGTGGCAATGCCGATGTTTCGATGCTTTAATAGCTAGATTATTACCATCTATTCAAGCATGTAACGCTCATGGCGACCTTTAGGGGTCGCCATTATTTATTTCTGATAGCTTATAGATTTAGAGCTTCTGAAATTTTTGAAAAATTTCAGAAACTCTAAATCTATAAGCTATTGTTTACTTGTGGGCGGTTGCTGGTTTTTGAGAGGAGTTGTTGTTGTTAGATTTGGCGGCAATCACCGTGAGGGCGGCGCTGCCGATAATCCCACTACGGCGACCTTTGCCCACAATAGTATAGGTCTTGCCTTCGGTCAAGCCAGTGGCTGAAAACTCCAGCGTTAGCTTGCCGTTGGGGTCGGCCCAGAACATTCCCAACTGTACGCTATTGTTGTCAGCGTCGGTGTACCAGAAATCTACTGCTTCGTCGGGCGAGTAAAAATTGGCGGTCAAAATCAGGCTCTTGTTCCGTTCGACACTCTGACCGTGCTGCGGGAACCATATCACCGCGCCTTTGGTATCATCGCGGTTGTTACCAGCAGCTATTAGCGTAACCATAACGGAGTTACTGCTGCTGGTCATTCCGGCGTGTACCTTATCATCCCAGCCCGAAGTGAACTGTTTGCGCACGATTGCACCCGCCTTCGCCCCGGCTTTAGGACGGAAAACCAGCGTCTGGTATTCAAATATAAACTTCATTTTGCTTGAAGTAATTAAAACATTTACACATTACGAATAACCTTACAACTCATCGCCATAATCTTCCGCTTTCTTTTTTTCGTAATATAATAATAAGATAATAGTAAGAAAATGGAGCTAAGATTATTTTAGATAAATATTTGCGCTACATTAAAATAAAGGAGAGCCAAACAATGATGCTTGAGGCGGAGCGAAAACGGTTGAGCGAGGAAGTTAATAGTAAAATTCCCTGGAAAAAATGGGGGCCGTATTTGAGCGAACGTAGCTGGGGAACGGTACGGGAAGATTATAGCCCAAACGGGGCGGCCTGGGAGTTTTTGCCGCACGATTGGGCGCGAAGCAAAGCCTATCGCTGGGGCGAAGACGGGTTAGCCGGGTGGAGCGACAATATGCAATATTTGTGTTTTGCGCTGGCTCTCTGGAACGAGCATGACCCGATTTTGAAGGAACGCGCTTTTGGACTAACTGGCAACCAGGGCAATCACGGCGAAGATGTAAAAGAATACTACTTTTATTTGGATAGCACGCCGACCCACAGCTACGCCAAATATTTGTACAAATATCCCCAGGCCGAATATCCCTACGCTAAATTGATTGAGGAAAATGCCTGGCCTCGACGTGACCGCAGCAGCCCCGAATACGAGTTGATAGATACCGGCATTTTTAACGAAAGTCGCTATTTTGACGTAGTGGCTGAATACGCCAAAGCCGGGCCGGACGATATTCTAATCAGGCTCTCGGTGACAAATCGCGGGCCGGAAGCCGCACCGCTACATTTGCTACCGACGCTCTGGTTTCGCAATACCTGGGTCTGGGGATACGATGCCTACAAGCCGGAATTAAAACGCGGCCCGGGCAACACAATTGAAGTAAATCATAAGGCGCTGGGGCAGCGCTGGTTTTATTGCGAAGCCGCCAGAACAACTCCGCCAGAACTCCTTTTCTGCGAGAATGAGACCAACAACCAGCGATTATACGGTGGCGAGAACGTCACGCCCTATGTGAAGGATGGCATTAATGATTATGTAGTGCAAGGGCGGCACGGGGCGGTAAATCCGGCGGGTCTGGGGACGAAAGCCGCCGCCCACTATCGCTTGATAATTCAGGCGGGTCAAACCGTGACGGTGCAATTGCGCTTGAGCAATGCGGAGCAAGAAGCACCTTTCGGAAACTTTGGGGCAATTTTCAAGGAACGGCTACGCGAAGCCAACGAGTTTTACGCCGAGTTGCAGCCGGGGCGGTTGAGCCACGATGAGAAACTGGTGCAACGGCAAGCACTGGCGGGGATGCTATGGAGCAAGCAATTTTACTATTACGATGTAGAGCAGTGGCTGTACGGCGACCCGGCCCAACCCGTCCCACCTGCCGAACGCACAAAAGGCCGCAACCGGGGCTGGATTCACCTCAATAACGCCGATATTATTTCAATGCCGGACAAATGGGAATATCCCTGGTATGCTGCCTGGGATTTGGCTTTTCACACCATTGCCCTGGCCCAGGTAGACCCCGATTTTGCCAAAGACCAATTAGTGCTGATGTGCCGCGAGTGGTATATGCACCCGAATGGACAATTACCAGCCTATGAATGGGCTTTTGGCGATGTTAACCCGCCGGTACACGCCTGGGCCGCCTGGCGGGTCTATAAAATTGACCACAGGCTCAAGGGTAAGCCGGACACCGCTTTTTTGGAAAAAGTTTTTCATAAACTGCTGCTGAATTTTACCTGGTGGGTCAACCGCAAGGATGCCAAAGACCAGAATATTTTTGAAGGCGGCTTTTTGGGACTGGATAATATCGGCGTGTTTGACCGCAGCGCCGAGCTACCAACTGGCGGACATCTGGAGCAGAGCGACGCGACTAGCTGGATGGGCATGTATTGCCTGAATTTGCTGACGATTGCGCTGGAATTGGCCCGCACCAACCCGGTTTACGAAGATGTGGCAACCAAGTTCTTCGAGCATTTTGTCTATATTTCGCACGCTATGAATAATCTGGCAGGCGGCGAAGTGCAGCTATGGAACGAAGAAGACGGTTTTTTCTACGATGCCCTGCACACCGACGATGGGAGGGTAACGCAACTTAAAGTGCGCTCGATGGTCGGGCTGATTCCGCTTTATGCAGTGGATACGCTAGAGCCGGATTTACTGGAAATGCTGCCCGATTTCAAAATGCGGCTGGAATGGTTCTACGAGAATCGGCCCGACCTCACTAACGAACTGGCAAGCATTGTCAAAGAAGGCATCGGTCATCGCCGCCTTTTATCTATTATGAACCACAAACGGTTGGTGCAAGTGCTGGCAAGAATGTTGGACGAGACCGAATTTTTATCGGACTACGGTATTCGGGCTGTTTCGCGCTATCACAAAGACCAACCTTATATTCTTGAGGCGGGCGGTACGATTCACCGGGTGGATTACGAACCAGCCGAATCGAGTACGGCGCTATTCGGCGGCAATTCAAACTGGCGCGGCCCAATCTGGATGCCAGTCAACTATTTATTGATTGAAGCGTTACAAAAATTTAACCACTATTATGGCGATGAATTAAAAGTGGAGTGTCCAACCGGGTCGGGCAAGATGCTGAATCTGGGAGAAGTAGCCGCCGAACTTTCGCGCCGCTTGACCCGCATTTTCTTGCGCGACGAAAAACAAGCTGGGCATCGCCCGGTCTATGGTGGTATAGAAATATTTCAGAACGACCCGCATTGGCGTGACCTTATTTTGTTCTATGAATATTTTCACGGCGACAATGGCGCTGGCATTGGAGCTTCGCACCAGACGGGTTGGACAGGATTAATCGCAAAATTGCTACAACAGAGCGGCGGCACGCAATTATACAACGAGGGAGACGAGGGAGATGAGGAAGGTCGTTAATGAAAATAGTTACAAAAATGTAATATTAAGTCTGACCTTGCATAGTAGTATAACAAAGGAAGCGATGTTATAATATAAGCAGAAAGTGTTACATGCTCATTTGGAGAGAAGGTAAATTATTAATTTACTTTCTGAGAAATTGGGATGTGCCTCTTCTAACGGGGTCATTTCAGTTTCTATCCAATTATAATATCGAAATTGCGTCAAAGATAAGTTGTCTCAGGAGTCATAAGTTATGTTATCCGCCGAACTTGAACGGTTTAATCAGGCTATTTCCCTTGCTCAATCCGGCAGCAAACAAGCGGCGCGAAGCATAATAGTCGAACTGCTTCGCTCCTATCCGCAAGACCCCAATCTTTTACTCTGGTTTGCTTTCACCACCGCCGATTTGACTCAGGCGCAGTTGGCGCTGGTGAAAGTGCGAGTTCTCGACCCGGCTAATCCGGCCTTGCCAGAAGCAGAAACATGGCTATCACAGCAGCAAACCGAGCGGGCTACCGCCGCCTGGTTTAAGACAGCGACTCCGACTTCCCAAATTACCACACCACCAAATCAATTCAACGCCACACCAATGCTACAAACGGCAGGTGCTGCCGCCAATTTTACCAACTTTCAAACGAGCGGGGCGCGTACTCAAAGCCCGGTAAATAGCACAACCTCAACCGACGCGAATACGGGCGCGGGCTATTACCGAACCGCCGGGCCAGGTGTCAGGTATCAAACCACCGCACCCAGCTATTTTGATAAAATCGTGCTGGGCTGGCAGTTTTTGAAGCAAGCGGTGGGCATGGCAAAAACCAATCCCGATTTGATAAAACCGTCGTTTTATGCCATTGGCGCTAATTTTTTAGCCAGTCTGCTGCTGGCCGCCCCGTTTATCATTTTGTATCTTTCGGTCAAAAGCGATACGGTGATTTATCTGGCGCTGTTTGGAATGTTTGTAGTAAATTATTTTATTACTTATTTCTTTTCAGCCGTCACGATTCACTTGGTTCACCAGCACCTCACCAAAGCTAAAAGTGAAATAAAGCTGGCCTGGGATGCCGCCCGGCGCAATGGCCCGGCTATTCTGCTGGTAGCCATGGTTTCAGCTTTCCTAAACGCGCTGCGGTTGGCCCTGAGAGACCGGGAGAACGGAGTCTGGGGGATTGTTGGCAGCATAATTGCCCGTCTGGTCGAGGCTATCTGGACAACCGCTACTTTCTTTATACTTCCGGCAATTGTGCTGGAAAATCGCGAAATGGGCGACGCGGTAAAACGAGCCACTTCGATTATTAAGGGCAATTTGCTGCAATTTGGTATTGGCTATATCGGAGTTGGTCTGGTCTGCAATGTGCTGGGCTTACTCGCCAGCCTTGCCGGGCTGTTGGTGGCGCTGGGAATTTATTTTGCCCTGGTCAAGGTCAGTGCCTTAGTAGCGATTATGCTGGCGCTGGTGGTCTTTATCGCAATTCTGGCAGTAGTCAGCGCCTTCAAATCGTACCTGAAAATCGCCTATTACACTTGTATGTTCGATTGGGCGCGACAGAGCGAAAGCGTCGGCAGTTTTGCCCCCGCTCCCGCCCCGTTGGAACTGGTATTGCGGACGTATGCAGTAGGCTGAGAAAGAGGCTTACAAGCTAGGGTGGTGGTAAGTGCGCTCGGCACTCAAGGCCGAGCTACATAGCATAAATCCACTAAAGGGATTAAAATTCTTTGAGGCTGCGACATTTACCAGCCCCTTCAGTGGGCTTTGGCTTGGTAGCTCGGCCTTGAGTGCCGAGCGCGTTTGCCACCTCTCTACCTGGTCAGCTTTTTCTTACTTTAATGTGGATTGGGCGAATGCAATTAACCCCTACAGATTAAACTAAGGAATTACACCGTCGAGCCGCCATCAACTACGTTGACCGTGCCAGTAATATAGTCGCTGGCGGCGCTGGCGAGAAAGAGCGACAGACCGATTAAATCTTCGGTCTCGCCAAAGCGCCCTAGCGGAGTATTAGCCAGAGCCGGTTTAGCAATGCTTTCGGTCTCGTACAAATAAGAAGCCATTTTGGTCTTGATAATCGCCGGGGCAATCGCGTTGACCTGAATATTGTCCGGCCCAAGCTCTACCGCCAGCACTTTGGTCAACGAAATCACCGCCGCCTTCGACATGCTGTAAGCTCCCAACCCTTTGCCCGGTCGCAACCCCGCCACCGATGCCATATTGATAATCTTGCCGCCGCCCCGTGCCTTCATCAAAGGGACGCATAGCTGGACCATTTTCACGTAGCCAAATACGTTCACGCTAAATATTTTTTGAATAGCCCAATCTTCGGTCTCAATTAATGGGCCAAAGGTCGGGTTTGTTCCGGCATTATTCACCAGAATATCTATTCCGCCAAACTCGGTTTTGGCCTTTTCGACTAGCGCCACCAGTTGCTCATTTTCTCCGGCGTTGGTCGGCACTACCAGTGCTTTGCGGCCTAGCGCCATAATTTTATCGGCTACTGGCTGCAACCCTTCCGCTTTGCGCGAAGCCAATACTACATCTGCGCCAGCCTGGGCGTAGCCGATAGCAATTGCCTCGCCAATACCCCGACTTGCCCCGGTAACGAGTGCCACTTTACCCGTCAGGTCAAATAGTTTGTTCAGTTCCATCGCTTCTAAAGCCTCCTTGCTTTTTCAATTTGGGCTGCGTTCCACAAATCGAGGGCGCAGCCCCCTCCTACAAAAATTATTCTTCTGTTCAGGGAAACACGTTTCAAAAATCGAGGGCGCAGCCCCCTCCTACAAAAATTATTCTTCAGGAAAAACAAGAAACACGCATACCAGATAAAAGCAATCTTAACACATTTGCGATAGTTGTCACAAACGAAGGGGGCATCTCGTCTTGTTTAGTGAAAAGATAATTAAACAAGCTGAAGGGAGAATTAAAATGAATCAAACTAAAATTGTGGTATTGGGAGCAGGATATGCTGGAATGTTGAGCGCGCTGCGATTAGCCCGCAAAACTTCGGCCCAAATTACGCTGGTCAATGCCGCGCCGATTTTTGTTGAGCGAGTGCGATTACACCAGCAAGCCAGTGGTCAGGCAGTAATACAGCGCCCGATTGCCGAACTCGTACAGGGAACTGGCATAGATTTTGTGCAGGGCATGGTCACGCAACTTGACCCGGCGAACCATTGTTTGAGCGTGAATACGGCGGCGGGCGAACAGAAAGTGAATTATGATACCCTGCTGTATGCGCTGGGCAGTACGATTGACCAAGATAGTGTCGAAGGAGTACGCGATTACGCCGAAGTACTTTTGCCTGACCGCATTGCGCCGCTCCATCAAAAACTGGCGAACTTGCCATCCGGCGCAAAACTGGTAATCTGTGGCGGCGGCTTGACTGGCATCGAAACTGCTACCGAACTAGCCGAGAGCTATCCCCAGCTTGAAGTAAGGCTGGTGACTTCCGGCGAACTCGGTGCTAATCTTTCGATGGCAGGTCGGGCGTATTTGCAGACGGTATTCAAGCGCCTGAACATTACCATACAGGATGATACACGGATAGAGCGCCTGAACGTTCACGAAATTGAAACCGACAAAGGCAATTTCGCTTACGATGTGGCAATCTGGACAGGGTCGTTTACCATACCGGCGCTGGCGCAGGAAGCTGGTATTCAGACCAACGCGCGAGGTCAAATCCTGGTAGATAACTGTCTGCGGAGCGTATCACACCCCGATATTTATGGAGCAGGCGACTCGGCTTATCCCGCCGAATTGCAACCCGCCTTGCGAATGGCCTGTGCCACCGCTTTACCAATGGCGATGCAGGTAGTCAAGAATATTGCGGCAATGCTCGAAGAAAAACCGCAACAGCCTTTGCACTTCAGGTATTATCTCCAGTGCATCAGCCTGGGTCGGCACGACGGGCTAGTTCAATTCGTCAAAAGCAACGATGCGCCCCACGAACGCATCCTTACCGGGCGAGTAGCGGCGTTTGTCAAAGAGCAAATCTGCCGCTACGTTAGCAATACCTCTACTAAAAATGTTCATTCCGTCAGCAAATCGGCTTATCCTGCCCACGAAGCCGAAGCAATTGACGAGTTAATGACCGCCGCCGAGAAGGTTTCATAGTTGCTAAAGCCCAAAGAATTTTGGCTTTTGAAAGTTTTTTGCAAAAAACTTTCAAAAGCCAAAGCTAGGAAGTAACCGGCAAATCGTCGTCTCCCACGTCTTTGCCGCTAAAACGAGCCGAAATAGAGGGGCTACCAGAAGTTTTGGATTTATCCTGTTCCCTTTCCCGTTCCTTCTCGTGCTTCTCGTTCTCGCGGTCTTTCTCTTTCTGGCGTTTAGTCTCGCGCTTCTGGTTAATCGAGCCGGAAGTAGTTGAAGCGGTATTCTCGGTTGGTGAAGGCGCTTCTGTAGGTTCGAGTAGCGGTTTGCGCTCCAACCGTAGTTGCTTGAGGCGTTGCCCGTTGACGCTCAGTACACTAATCACAAAGTATGGTGCGCTATGCCCGGCAATGGCGCTTTCCTCAATTACTTCGCCGTTCTGGTTTACCGTCAGACTATCACCCAGCACTGGAATCCGTCCCAACCTATCGTAGATAAGACCACCAATAGTATCTACATTCTCCGATTCCCAATTGGTATTGAAGAAGTCGTTTACGTCGCTCAGGTTCAGGCGGGCATCCACCAGCACTTCATCTTCACCGACGCGCTCAAACTCGCTGGTCTCAAGGTCGTATTCGTCTTGAATTTCGCCCACGATTTCTTCCAACAAGTCTTCGATTGTCACCAGACCCGCCGTGCCGCCGTACTCATCAATGATAATAGTAATATGCACCCGCTTTTTCTGCAATTCAGCAAAAAGCTCGTCCACTTTCTTGGACTCAGGAACATAGTGAGCCGGACGCACCAGCTTTTGCAAATCGAAGGAAGCTTGTTCCTCCCGGTGACGTAAATAGCGCAGCAAATCTTTGGCATAAAGAATACCGACGATATGGTCTATATCTTCGTTACAAACCGGCAGACGACTATGTCCTGATTTTTGAATTATGTCAAGTGCTTCGTTCAATGAACTATTAACTGGGACAGCACTAATATCGGGCCGGGGAATCATTATCTCGCGCACAATCGTATCACCGAACTCGAAAATAGAACGAATCATCTCGCGCCCATCGGCTTGAATAAGGCTATCTTCTTCGGCTACGTTCGCCAGCAAGGTTAACTCTTCTTCGGTAACAACCGTATTAGCCGGAATAGGCGGACGCTTCGCCAGCTTTAGCACCTGGTTAGAGCCAAAGTTAACAACCGCAACGAGCGGACTCATCACGGCGGTTTCGATATTGACAAAACTGCTGAATCTGACGGCAATGCCTTCGGGGTTATGCAAGGCAAAACCTTTTGGCACGGTGCGGATAAATAACAGGGTGAAAAAAACCAGCAGCAAAACCAGCACAGTCACTTCAAGCCCATACAGGTTGAACTGGTGCATACCCGTAATAGTCAGAGCAGTGGCAACTACAAGACAAATCGTATTGAGAGTGTTGAGGGCCGAAAGTACTTGATTGGGCCGATTGAGCAATTGCTCGATTACAATCACTCGGCGCTCGTGCCGTTCCAGCATCGAGTGCAAACGTAGGCGGTTAATCGTACTCAGCGCCGCTTCGATTGCCGCGTTCAAAAGCAGCAAGAACAGGCAGAGTAACACTCCTACCACCGCCAGACCAAAAATAATCCAGCGCTGGGTCGTCATGCCCTGGAAACAGGCGTAAAAACCGTTGCCGAGGTCTTGACCGTCTACTAATTGGTCAAGCAAAAAGCTCAACCGGCCAAGTAAATCACTTATCATAAATTTTATTAAAGTTCCTAACTAAACATCACGCTAATTGATAAATCCTTGTGAATCCGCATAATCGCCTCGGCAATTATTGGTGCAACGGTCAATACTTCAATACCGACCTGCTGACCGGCGGCGTTCACCGGGTAGGTGTTGGTGACAACAACCTGTTTTAAACTAGAAGCGGCAATCTGCTCAAAGGCATCTCCGGCGAAAATCCCGTGTACCGCCGAGGCATATACGGCTGCTGCGCCCCGCTCCATTATCAAATTAGCGGCTTTGACCAGCGTACTGCCAGTCGAAATCATATCGTCTACAATTATGGCGGTTTTACCCGCCACATCACCTACCATTTCGAGCGATTCTACCACATCTACATCCGGGCGCTGTTTAGCTATAATTGCAAGACCTGCGCCAAGCCGATTGCGGAAGTCGGTAGCCCGACCTACCCCGCCGGGGTCGGGCGAGACTACTACTAAGTTGTGCAGTCTCATTCGTCGAAAATGTTCGGAAAGCAGCGGCCCGGCCCGCAAATGGTCTACCGGCACATCAAAAAACCCTTCGATAGCCGGAGCGTGCAAATCTACCGTCAACACCCGGTCAGCCCCGGCAGCTTCGATAAATTTGGCAACCATTTTAGCCGAAATCGGTTCGCGCCCGCTCATCTTTTTTTCCTGCCGAGCATAAGCATAATACGGCACGACAGCGGTAACACGCCCGGCGCTGGAACGCTTGAGCGCATCCACCATCAAGCAGAGTTCCATTATGTGATGGTCGTAGGGAAAGCAAATGGATTGGATTACAAAAATATCGCCCCCGCGCACATTTTCTTCCAACCGAACCCGCGTTTCCCCATTCATAAACGTACCGACGGTAGCTTTCCCCATCGGTACATTTAGCTGCTGCGCTACCTCTTCGGCTAAGGCCCGATTGCCGTTGCCGCTAAAAACCTGTAACCTGCCGTCCATCACATGTTTCTCCTCATGATAGGCGTTGCTACCCTATATTTACGTTTTACTCTCCCCCAATGTTACGACGATTTACGATTTACGATTTACGATTTACGATTTACGATTAAATACATGAACACAGATAAACTCAGATGACTTTAAACTTTATAAAATTCTCCGTGTCTCTGTGTCTCCGTGGTGAACCTCTTTAAAAGCAAAGACTACAAACCAGAAACTTCATATAAATCGCAAATCGCAAATCATAAATCTGAAATAATCTGTGGTTCTCTGTGCTAATCCGTGTTCATCTGTGTTCATGTATTTAATCGTAAATCGTAAATCGTAAATCGTCAATTCTTCTTAATTGGTTTGGCTGGAACACCGACAACAGTCGTGCCGGAGGGTACATCTTTGGTGACAACCGAACCTGCCCCTGTTACAGCGTCTTCGCCAATATTGACAGGCGCTACGATAATTGTATCACTGCCGAGTTTGGTGTTAGCACCGATAGTAGTGCGATTTTTGTTGACTCCATCGAAATTAGCCGTAATTGTGCCAGCGCCGATATTGACGTTAGCCCCGATGCTGGAATCGCCGATGTAACTAAAGTGGCCCTGCTTTGTGCCTGCGCCAATGCGGGAGCGCACTACTTCACCAAAATTGCCCATGTGTACCCCGCGCTCAAGATACGCGCCGAACCGAAGGCGGGCATAAGGCCCGATTTCCACCTCATCTTCCATCACAGCTTGCTCGACCATTGAGGATAATACTTTGCAATCTGCCCCGATTTGAGCATCTTCCAGAATAGAATTAGGGCCGATTACGCTGTTGCGCCCGATTTTGCACGCGCCGCGCAGGTGGGTATTCGGCTCAATTATGCAATCGGGTTCGAGTTCGCTGGTAGCGCTGATATGGGTAGTATTGGGGTCGGTGATAGTTACGCCACTCAGCATCCACTTTTCGAGGATACGTCGCCGCAAGATATTGTCGGCTTCCGCCAGTTGTACCCGGTCGTTGATACCCAGCACTTCTTCGCCGCCCACCAGCATAGTTTGGACGGGGGTAGGCTGGCCCGATTGCCGGGCTTCGGCGGCAAAAGCGGGCATATCGGTCAGGTAATATTCGCCTTTGCGAGGATTTTTCTGAATACGCGCCAGCGAAGGCCAGAGCCATTTGGCCCGAAAGAGATAAATGCCCGGATTCCATTCGCGGATGGCTTTTTGGTCGGGAGTAAGGTCGCTTTCTTCGATGATGGCTTGAAAATCGCCAGTGGCGGAGTCGCGGACAATCCGCCCGTAGCCGGTGGGGTCGTGCGCTTCGGCAGTCAACATAGTTATCAGAGGACGAGTGGCAAAATGATGGGCAAAAAGGCGAGTGAGCGTTTCGGAGCGCAGCAGTGGGCCATCGCCGTAAAGTACCAGCACCTGTTCTGCCGAGCCGGGTTGGTCGAGTTGCATTTGCTCCAAAAGCGGCGCAGCCTGACGGACGGCGTGGCCGGTTCCCAGTTGTTCGGTCTGCTCCACCGTCAGATAAGGGCCGCATTGGGCTACTTGCGCCCGCACCGCTTCGGCTTCATGCCCGACTACCACAACGGTACGTTCGGGCGCAACTCCGGCGGTACGCAAAGCCCGCAACACATGATTTATCATCGGTTCGCCCAGCAAGGGATGCACTACTTTAGGCAAGCTCGAACGCATCCGGGTGCCTTTGCCCGCCGCCAGAACCATTGCGGCCACGCCTGCCAAATCGGTTGCCGATACCGAAGTTGCCGACTGATTCGCTGTCATTGATTTATCCCCCGTAAATTCTCGAAAGAATATTAGCTACAACTTAATCAAAACTATAAAGAAGCACTGTAGCTCGAAAAGCTATTCGAGCATACTTTTTAATACTAATCAATACTAAGGGATAAGTCCTTTTTCTGTCAAGGCAGATTTCTAATCGGGAGTGCCAAAAACGGTTTCTAGTAGCCAAAATCGCAGTAAGTCCAGGTAGCAATTTCGCGCCACAAATTTACCGCTTCGATATGGGTCGGGTGCTTTAGGTAAGCGTCAAAGGCGGCTTTGTCCTCGAAATCGGAGCAGAGCGCCCAATCCGACCCAAAAGGCCGCGCCGCGAAATTCAGGCCCACCTGCCAGCCCTTAATCACTTCTATCTCCTGCGGCATCCGCTCGAACCGCACCATTACTTCTTTTACTCGCGCATCATCGGCATTTATTCCTTCGTGAAACTTGACCAGCACCAGATGTTTTATCATCCTTTTCTCCTCTATCTTTTTTAATTCAACCTGAAGCCGTGGAAACTCCTAGTTTTTGTTTTTTTGCAAAAAAAACAAAAACTAGGAGTTTCCACGCACATTAAGCAGACCACCTTCGACCATCTGGCTGAAAAGGGCGGCGATTTGGCTCTGGCTATAAGTGCCGCCTGGTTTGTACCACTGCGAAAGCCAGTTGCACATGCCTAGAATACCGAAAGTGGCGATTTTGGGGTCGAGGTTGGCCTTAAAAACACCGACGGCGATGCCTTCTTCGATTACCTGTTCAATCAAACGTTCGTAGGCTTTCTTGCGCTGGGTAATTTCGCGGGAGAACGGGCCGGTCAGGTGAACGTGTTCGCGATAAAAAACCGTCATCTGGGGCGAACGGTCAGCGGCGACGGCGGTGTGGTGATTAATTACCTGGGCCAACTTCTCGGCTGGCGGTGTAGCACTCTCGACAATGCGCCGCAACGGTTCTTCGGAAACGGTCAGCACTTGCAAGAAAATCAGCCGCAAAATTTCTTCTTTATTCTTGACGTGGTAATAGAGCGCCCCTTTGGTCACGCCTAGCGCGGTAGCCAGGTCGTCCAGGCTGGTTGCGCCAAAGCCGTTGCGGGCGAAAAGCGTGGCGGCGGCAGCGACAATAGTCTGCTGGCTCAACCGCGCCTTTATTTTTTCGCCGTTGCCATTGCTGGCATTCTTCTCAAGCACTTTTTCAGCCACCGCTGGTTCTCCCATTTTATTACGTTTCTTTTCTAGTTTTTGAATTTTTGCAAAAATTCAAAAACTAGAAACAAGAAATCTTCGTAGCTTCTGAAAATTTTTGCAAAAATTTTCAGAAGCTATCGGCAAGCAAAATTCTACCGTCTGTTCAAAACCTATTTTAGTTCAAACTAATTCAAATGTCAATTAATCAGCCTGACCTATTGACAGACCGATAGAACTTTGCTAAAATTCTACCAATCGTTCAAAAACCTAGTTTAAGGCTTCGCTTACAGGCAAGCCAAAATCCGAATTTTTTTCAGGAAAATTTGTAAGAATTTTCCTGAAAAATAATGTAAGACTCTCACAGTTGAGAGGATAAAAGCAATGGAGGAAAAGCTATGACGATAGAGGCTCTGGAAAATAAAACCGAGATGACTGACCCGAACGGCCCTGGTTCGCTGGTAGAATATCGTACCGAGGATGGCCTGGCAATTTTGGAACTGAACAACGCGCCCGCCAATACTTACTCTTACGAGATGTTCCGGGCGATGGACGAAGCAATTTTGCGCGCCCGGATGGACGACGCGGTACACGTAATCGTTATTCGGGGCAAAGGCGACAAGTTTTTCTCGGCGGGGGCGGATATTGCCATGCTTCAAAGCGTAACCCCGCGCTTCAAGTACTTCTTCTGTCTGCACGCCAACGAAACCCTCAATCGTCTGGAACAGACCCCGAAACTGGTAATTGCCGCATTAAACGGGCATACTGTCGGCGGCGGGATGGAAATCGCTATGGCCTGCGATATTCGGATTGCCCGCAAGGATAGTGGTCGCATCGGTTTGCCGGAAGTATCGCTCGGCGTGTTGCCAGGAACAGGCGGCACGCAGCGTTTGGCCCGCGCCATCCCCAAAAACAAGGCAATTGAATTGATGGTCGAAGGTCGCACCTTCTCCTTTGAAGAAGCCCGCGATTGGGATATAGTGAACTACATTTACGAAGGCAATCCGCAGGAATATTGGGAACAGGTGCTGGATTATGCGCGCCAGTTCTGCCCGCCCAATAAAGCCAGCAAAGCCGTCGGCCTCATCAAACGCTCGGTACAGAGCGGCGTAGAAGTAGATTTTAACTCGGCCCTCTCAATCGAGCGCGAACTTCAGCAACAGCTTTTCCAGAGCGACGATGCCAAACTTGGCCTCTCCGCCTACACCAACAAGACGATGGCAAATTTTACAGGGAAATAGCGCTTAATTTTGAATTTTGAATTTTGAATTTTGAGTTAGGATTTTCCAATTCAAAATTCAAAATTCAAAATTACAAAAAGGTGTTAAATAATGGCACGGATTGCGACTTTCGATGATTGGACAGATTTGTTTGGGCAGTGGCGGAACGAGATGGGGATTGACCATCCTTACGTCAAGAATTATAAATTTGAAGTAAAGTTTGGCGAGTTGGAGACGGATGAAATCGAGTTCGGGGCGTTCAAGGGCCGCAAGAAATGGGAGCGCCTTTCGCAGGTTCCCGACCAGCGCGTGCGCGATGCGCTGTTGAACTATATTGTGTTCCAGGGTGACACCGAATTTGCCTCGGTAGAGCAGCAGCGCTTCCTCTACCAGACCGCGCCCAGCGAATACGATGCGGCAAGCCTGGCCCGAATTATGACCGAAGAAATGCGGCACGGCTGGCAGATGAGTAATTTGTTGGTGACGTATTTCGGCGATAGCGGCAAGCTGGAAGCCCAAAAATTATTGGAGCGGCGGGCTTTTCAGAAAAATCGCTTGCTGGGCAGTTTTAACGTAGATATTGAAAACTGGCTCGATTTATTCACTTTCACCCAGTTCATTGACCGCGACGGCAAGTATCAGCTTGGGATGCTGGCCCACAGCGCCTTCGCGCCACTGGCTCGTTCGATGTGGCCGATGCTGAAAGAGGAAAGTTTCCATCTGGGGACGGGCAATAGCGGACTAATTCGGATGGTCAAAGCCGGGAAAATTCCGCTCCCGATAATTCAGAAATATATTAACAAGTGGATACCAACTGCCTACGATTTGTTCGGCACGGATCATTCCAGTTCGGCGCACTGGGCCTACGTCTGGGGCTTGAAGGGCCGCTTTAACGAGGGCGAAACCGACGAACCGGCTGACCTCGAATTTATGAACGAACACGCCCGCAACCTCTACATTGCCGAAAGCCAGGGTTTGCTTGACCGCCTCAACAAGTTGATACCCGAAGAGCAACCAAAGCTATTCTTGCCGCACCTGAATTTCAATCGCCGCATCGGTGGCGCGGCGAACCAGCCCTACGATTTGCAGGGTGAGCTTGTGCCAGCCGAAAAGTTCGACGCTTACCTGGAAACTAATCTGCCCAACGCTGCCGACAAAGCCCTGCTCACTGAGCTTACGAAGAATGACGATTGGCTGGCAGCCCGCGAAGTTAAGGCGGGCGAATAAAACCGATTTCTGTAAAAATAGCCGTCAAGCTAAAGGTTTAGATTTGAAATAAGTGGTTAGCGTTCGTCCGCCCTGGAATTTATTCCAGGGCGGGCTTTCATCGTGTACCATCTTCAAGCTTAAACTTTTAGGTTGATGTATAGGAACTAATTGCACATTCGCCCTTGACCTTTGCATCTGGTCAAGGGCGAATGTGCAATTAGTTCCTATACATCAACCTTGCTCAAAATTATTCGTTTATCTCAATAGCACGTCCATCAGGATCTTCGATAAGAGCGCGGCAACCAAGCGAAGTGTTTTGTGACGAAGAAATAATTTTTGCTCCAATTTTATTCAAAGTTTCCACTGTTTCGTTAACCGAATTTACCTGAAATCCGAGCATAGTTGCTCCACCATTTTTACGGTCAGGGGCAATTCCAGGTTTTCCTGGATAAATTTCAAGCACAGTTTGGCCCAAATTACATGAGTAATGAATGGGGCTGTTACCGTGTTTTTCTTCCACGAAATTAAGCCCAAGTGCTTGATAAAACTCTAAAGTTTGTATGAGGTTTGCGGTTCGCAGCACTATCAATCCCAATGATAATTCAGCCATGAGCGCCTCCTACTTCTGAACCTGTAGGAGCAGCTTTTCGAGTGGCAATTCAGCCAGCGAATTGAGGCGCAAGTTGGCGTGGTCGAGGGGGAGGTCGCGGGTCATGGGGTTGGGGACGACGACGCAGAAGATACCGGCCCGGTTTGCCGCCAGCACACCATTGGGCGAATCTTCAAAGACGATGGCTTCTTCGGACTGAATATCGAGGGCTTGAAGTGTGGCAAGATATAGTTCGGGGTCGGGCTTGACCCGTTTAACGTCGTCGCGGCACTTGATAACGTCGAAATATTCCAATAGACCGAGCCGGGCCAGATGGGTATCTACCCAGCTATGCCCCGAACTTGAGGCAATCGCCAGTTTTAGCCCCAGCCGTTTTGCTTCCGCCAGATATTCTGTAACGCCTTCACGAACTACTTGTCCCGCGATTAGCTCGACGGTACGGTGGTGATGCCTTTGGCGGATACTCTCGCGGTCTATCGTCCGCCCGTACTGCTTTTCGAGGTAAATGTAGGGGTCAAAGGCATCCACCGAAGTGCCGATACACTTGGCCCAGGTCGCTAGTGGCAACTCGCAGCTATGGGCCTGATAAATTTCCTGCCACGACTGAAATTCCGGCACTTCGGTATCCAGCGTCGTGCCGTCAAAATCAAAAATTAACGCTTTCATATTTCTCTTTGACTAAATTGACCATTATCGGCACAATCCCGGTTATATCCTGCACCTCGCGGAAAGCGGCGGCGTGCGGCCCGATCACCAGCAATGGCACAGGATTTAGCGTGTGCATTTTGCGACTTAAATCCTCAATGTTGCCATGATCGCTTGACATAACGAGCGTAACTTCATCGGCCTTCTCGCCCAAAATACCTTCCAGAAAGCCGTCCATCACCTGTAATACTTCAGTGGCCTTCGCCATATCCTGACGATGCCCGGCGAAATCGGGCAGATACGACTCGAACAGCGTCACATCATATTTCAGTGATAGGCGCGCCAAACGCCGTCCAGCTTCCTGCGGAGTCAGATGGGGGAAATCGGGGCTGCGTTCGTAAATATACTGGTTGGTAATATCCCAGAAAAGCGCCTCGCCCCGTTCGTAATCTTCGGGCATCCGAAAAGGCACGTTCGCCGTTAGGTTTAGCAACGCGCCTGCCGAATAACGCAATTTGCGCCGTTCGATTGCATCAAAGTACTCCGGGGTGTAAAGATTAGCCGCGGTCGCGGTGCCTCCCGCTTCCATAATTTGCTTGAACAGCCCGCTTTCCTCAATCAAAATGCGGAGCGAACCGTTGGCAAAGCCCGTCAGGTGGCGACCCAAAAAAGCCGGAGCGTTCCGCCCGGTGTAAAGGGCAGTCTGCCCGGTAGCGCTTTGCGGTAAACCTTCTACGCCCAACCGGGCATCAATCGGCTTTAAAAGCAAACCGGGGCGGTCTATTTCCAGGCCAGACAACAACGCACCGCCGAGCAGCCCGGAAAGAAACGGCATAACACTCTGGTTCGTTTGTTGGCTAAAAGGGTTGGACGAACTAGCTGGCCCAAGACCAACGCCATCCACAAAGAGGTAAATAAATCTACTCAACCGCCATCCCAAGTAATTGTTTAACGCGGGCCGTTAATTCTTTTGGCACAAAAGGCTTCACGATATAGCCGCTTGCGCCCGCTTCCAGCCCTTCGCTTACTTCATAATGTTGGCCTTTGGCAGAGAGGAACAATACCGGGGTTGTTTCCGTACCCTTGTTGGCCCGCAACTTGCGGCAGACCTCGTAGCCATCCATATAGGGCATCATTACATCGAGTAAAATAACTTCCGGCTCGTGTTCGATTGCCATTTCCAACGCTTCACGCCCATTTTCGGCTTCAATCATATCGAAACCGGCCCGTTGCAAGGTAAAAACCACTAGCCGTCGTATATCTCTTTCGTCTTCCGCTACTAAAACCTTTGTCATTTAAGCCTCATCTCCTCCGTCCGCATTATTGGGCGCAGCCATATTGTGCATAAGTCGCATTGTAAACTAGGCATAGTGTACTACATTTGTCACAATCTGGCTATGCTCCACCCGATAAACGCCGCGCTACATTAATAAAACGACGTTGCAAGAACGGTTTTGGAATTACATTATAATAACTAACTTTGCCACTGGCCTCATTGCCACTACCCCGTGTCCCGGTTTGGTATTCTGGCGTCGCCGCCTCTTTGATATTAGCGGGTTTGGTTAGCACCACCGCCGGAATATCGTGCAGCAGCGGGTCTTCGCGCAAAAGCTCAAAGAAAGCCGGGCCGCGCTCGTCATTTTCACCGCCGTAAATATCCACCAGTAGCAAAGCCGGGCGGTAGCGCCGCGCCAACGTCAGCGCGTCCGACTCCTGTGTCGCCCGATAGACCCGGCTATAACCATCTTCGCGCAGAATACGGTCTAAATTACGCAAACTTTCAGTATTACCGCTCACCAGCAATATCGGTTTGGTCTGTTTGAAATTCGCCAGTTCCTCCTGGCTCATATCCCCGCCGACTGCCAGCAATAAATTTTCTACTAAAACCTGCTCGGTGGTAGGCCAGGGCAACACCCCAATTGCATCGGCTTGCAATAATCTTAGTTCAATATTGGACAAATCCACCGTCAGAATTGGGGTTGTCCGCAGCATTGAAGGCGTATCTTGCTCATTAATCGAATTGGGATTATTGCGCTCCGCTCCACTTTGAATCACCAAATCGGGCTGCCAGGCTGGGCTTTCCGAAACTACTTCATCGTGTTCGCCCACCGCAATTACCTGGAAATTGGCTTTTTCCAATACCTGCTGTACCAACCTTCCAAAGGCCGCCTGGTGGCTAACCACCAGTACCGACCTTTCTGGTTCGGGAGTTGGTTCTTCGGCCCAATTCGCGCCCTCGCCCATCGCTACCCGGTTGACCAGCGGCATTTTAATAGTGAAGACGCTACCGCCTTCAGGCCGATTAGCCGCCTCAATCGAGCCTTCGTGCATATCCACAATCGTCTTCGAGATTGCCAACCGCAGACCCGGTCCGCCGCCTTCGCGCCAGCCCGCGCTATCGGGATGCCAGAATTTACTAAAGACTTTGGGCATATCCTGCGGTTCAATCCCTGGCCCTTCGTCTTCGATTGTAATAACCGCTTTTTCGCCGTTTTTATCTGGACCTAAACTAACTCGTACTCGCCCGCCCTGTGGCGTAATTTGCACCGCGTTAGCCAGTATCGAGCGTAGTGCCTGAGCAAAGCGCTCACGGTCAGCACTTACTTCCAGCGCCTTTGTGCTGCTATTGAGCGAAGGCATTTCGCTTTCAAATCGAATGCCCTTGACATCAATCTGCGGTTGCACCGATTCGCAGGTCTGTGTCACCAATGTGCGTAAATCAATCATCACTGGCTTAAAGGTCATACGACCGGCTTCAAGACGCGATACATCCAGCAAATCGCCGATAATCCGCGAGAGTTTATCGGCGTTCGCCCCGACCACGCTTAAAAACTCGCGCTGCAACTCGTTAATTTCGCCTGCTTCGCCTTCCAGCACCAGATCAATATAGCCTTTGATCGAAGTGAGCGGAGTACGTAGCTCGTGGGCCACTGCCGAAATAAACTCAGCCCGTTCTTTTTCGTATGCTCCGCTCGAATCTACTCTTTGTTGGAGCTGAAAAATCTGGTCGAGCAATTCTTTATTCTGGTCGTGGCTTTCCTCGTTTTTTTGCTGCAAGTTTTGAAGTTGCTGGGCTAATCCCAGATTTTTTGCTTCCAACTCCTCGATATAGCGAGTCAGCCCCTCCGGGCTGCTATCGGCTAACCGGCTGGCTGTACCATTGGTGGTTTTAACTATCCCCGACCCATTTTTAGTTTTTCCAGTGCTACGTACCACAGCACCTGAATTTGCGGCAGCTTCAGTGTCGCTCATATTTTGCTCTCAATACTTTCGTAGAATTAATTAAGAAAAAACTCGCTGACTACACCCTTACCATATACATCAAATCAGAAATCAGAAATCAAAAATCAAATAATCAACTCGTAAATCGTAAATCAAATCTCAATGCCTGATTGTGCGCCAACATTAGCGGCACTTGCAGGCAGGGCTATGCTCTTAAACCGATAGCCGACCCCGCGCTCGGTCAAAATATAAATTGGTTTGCCGGGGTCTGGCTCAATTTTTTCGCGCAAGCGCCGAATATGTACCCGCAACCCCTCGACATAAACTTCTTCATCGGGACTCCAGACCCGTGCCAGCAACGAATCGGTGGTAATGACTTGTCCAGCGTGCCGGATAAGCATATGCAACAATTTCGATTCGGTTGGGGTCAATTCCTGGCGAGTATTGCGTACTTCGGCCCAGTGCTGCCCGAAATTAATCTTGAGCTTTTCGTCTACCACTACCTCCGCCGATGAGTTAGCCGAAGCCACATCCCCGAAGCGCCTTAGCACTCGCCGCACCCGTGCCGCCAGTTCCCGACTATTGAACGGCTTGGTGATATAATCTTCGGCGTAGCGGTCAAGCCCGTCCACGATAGTATCTTCCTTGTCGTCACCCGTCAACATTATCACTGGCACAATCGCGTATTGCTGAATACGGCGGCAGACCTCGAAGCCATGAATATCCGGCAAGTGTAAATCTACAATTGCCAGGTTTGGTAACTCTTTGGTCAGTTTATTCAGGGCTTGTTGGCCCGTCAGCGCAGTGCTGACCTCAAAGCCCTCTTGTTCCAGCGCGGTGCGTACTAACCGCAATGTCGCTGGGTCATCATCTACTACTAAAATATTCGGCAGGCTCATCCAAATCTCCTACAACGATTACTGACCGTTTTGCTAAGGTCAGGAGGAGTGATGTTCTCCTCATCCTCAAAACGTTGTTCGTTTCTTTGCTATTCCCATTCAATCGTGGCTGGTGGTTTGCTCGTTATATCGTATACGACCCGATTGACTCCACTTACTTCGTTAACGATTCGATTTGATATTTTCGATAACGTCTCGTAAGGCAACCGCGCCCAATCCGCCGTCATCCCGTCTTTGCTGCTCACGGCGCGTACCGCTACTACATTTGAGTAGCTGCGCCCATCTCCCATTACGCCAACACTCTGAAGCGGTGTCAGCACGGCAAAATATTGCCAGACCGCATCCTCAACATCGCCATCCAGCTTTGCCCCGATAATTTCTTCGCGCACAATCGCGTCCGCCGCTCTTAAGATGGTCAGCCGTTCCTCGCTGACCGCCCCAATGACGCGCACCGCCAGCCCTGGGCCAGGAAAAGGTTGTCGCCAGACGACTTCAGTCGGCAAGCCCAGTTCCGCCCCGACCTGTCGTACTTCGTCCTTGAATAAATACCGCAACGGCTCGACCAGCTTTAATTCCATATCGGCTGGCAGTCCGCCGACATTGTGGTGGGTCTTGATGCGTGAAGCCGAACCAGTTTCGGGTGTAGCACTTTCGATTACATCGGGGTACAGCGTTCCCTGTACCAGCCATTGCACTGGCCCTAATTTGCGGGCTTCTTCCTCGAAGATGCGGATAAACTCGGTGCCAATTCGCTTGCGCTTTTCTTCCGGGTCTATTATGCCGTCCAGCCGTTGCAAAAAGCGTTCGCGGGCATCTATATAAATCAGGTTCAAGCCCAATCCATCGCGAAAAGTTTCGACCACGCTTTCGGCTTCGCCCTGCCGCAACAGTCCGTTATTTACAAACACACAGGTCAGCCGTTTGCCAATCGCCCGGTCAACCAGGGTAGCGGCTACCGCCGAATCTACCCCGCCGCTCAAAGCGCACAGCGCCCGGCCCTCCGGCCCAATTTTCGCCCGGATTTCTTCGATGGCGCTACTGATGAAGTGGTCTGCTGTCCAGTCGCCTTTACATTCGCATACCTGGTACAAAAAGCGCCGCAAAATTTCTCCGCCCTGGTCGGTATGATTTACTTCAGGATGAAATTGCAGACCCAAAACTGGCACTTCTTGTCCATTATGGTTATAGTAGCCGATCATGGCGGCTACCGGCGTATTCTCGCTGCGGGCAATTGTAGCAAAGCCGGGCGGCGGGGTTGGAATATGGTCGCCGTGACTCATCCAGACACTAAGCGGGTTGGGTAAGCCCTGAAATAGCACCGAAGCGCGGTCTAGTTGGGCAAACGCCTGTCCGTATTCGCGGCGCTGGGCGTATTGCACTTCTCCACCCAGTTTGCGGGCCAGCAGTTGCATTCCGTAGCAAATCCCCAGCACTGGCTTGCCGCTCTCTAAAACATAAGCGGGCAGTTGCGGTGCACCTTCGTCATAAACGCTGGACGGGCCACCCGAAAGAATAAAGCCACGCGGCTCAAGCGCAGCTATCTTTTCAAAAGGCGCATCGTGCGGCAAAATTTCGCAATAAACCTGGGCCTCGCGCACCCGTCGGGCAATCAGCCGGGTAAATTGCGACCCAAAATCCAGAATGACAATTGATTCTGTCGCCGGGACATGATTATTAAATAAATCTTCGGTGGGTAGTGCTTCGGCTACCTGTGCCACTAAATTTTTCGGTTGCTCCTGCAACGTCATTAGATTAAAAACTCCTACTTACTTATTTATCGGCATCTGGTATGTAGATATATTCAGTATCAAATTGCCATTCCCGGATGCCTTCCAGCGTTACTTCCAGACGGGGATGGAGCGGGTCTATTTTTTTGACCAGATGAATATCAACCACCCGATTATCGTTCAAATCCAGGGCGGCACAAACCGCATCTAGTGTAATCTTTAAGCCTCCGTCTAAATCGCGACGGTGCGGTGAGGTGAAGAAGAATTCCAGGAAAACAGATAAATAGCAGTGACGTAGGTCTTCTCTATCCCCCTCTGTTAGCACTCCCCTGTTTTCAAGCAGTTCGACCTGCCGACCAACTTCTTTTTTCCACTTCCGGGCGCTCTCGCTCAGTACCCTGCGTCCCTCAACCGTAGCATATTGGGTATTTATACCCGGTGGCAAAGACGTAGTTAGCTGAATTGTCGGCGGTGTACCCTTCCTTATCATGCTTCCTATTATAACAAATATTAAGAATTTGTCACTACCTTTTTCGACCAACATTAAGGGATTTTTTATAAAACATTACGAAAGCACTTATTGATATTCATTTCTTCAAACTTTTTAGTTTTGAATTTTTTGTGCAAAAAATTCAAAACTAAAAAGTTTGAAGGGCAGATTTAGGAGTAACTGCTCAGATTTTCGATACTCTGCTCTATTATCCGCCGCCACCTCACTTCTTCCTCGAGACCCACCGGGGCTGGTTCGGGTGGCAGGGTTTTTGGCACGTAATTGGGCCGAGCCGTTGCCAATCCTGCACTGACCTGTTTATCCAGCCGGGCGACTGCTTCCCGTACCAGGGGAGTCAGGCGGGAATGAGCGATTACTCGTTCGCGCTGCTCGTGTTCGGCTTGCGGGTTGGGCAATTCCTCGAAAAGCCGTCCGGCTAAATCGGTGGCGAAGCGGCCCAAATCTCGCGCCGCATTATTCAGGAAATCAAACGGTGTTTCAGGTTGCACGCCATAGCCGGGCGAAGCGGGGGGTAGTGTATAGGTGTAATTATAAGGCGGGGTGGGCGGTAATGCAAATTTCAAGGGTTTGGGCGGGCCGGGTGGGACAATCGGTTTCAGGGTGGCATTGCTTTCGCGCTCGAAATAGGCCAGCCATTCGCGCATACGCTGGGTGGTCAGTGCTTCAATTTGCTGACGCAACTGGGGCAAGCTCCATTGCTCTACCGCGTTTTCTACCTCAGCCAGCAACTTAAACTCGAACTCGACCAGGCTCTTTTTCTTCCATTCTTCTACGCCACCAAAAACTTGGGCCGCTCGTTCGGTCTGTTTGTGCAAAATTTCCTGCCGGGCTACTCGTTCGCGCCAGCCGCGCAATTTTGTTTCGGCTTCATCCAGTTGCCGTCGGTTCTGGCTATAAATCTGGCCCAAATTGCGCTGTAGCCGCCCGATGCGGGTCATTTCCAGCAAAGCGGTTCGGCCTGTTCCGGCGTAATATTCCAGCCTTGCCGAAAGTTCAGGCAAAAATGAATTGACCAATGCTTGTGGGTCGTTTCGCAAACGGGCGCGCAAGGCCAGCAGCGCGTTTATTTCCAGTAGTTCCGGCTCGTCTTTTAATTCTAGCTGCTGGCGTAACCCGGTGCGGACTCGTTCGAGGGCCAGTTCACGGTCTTCTTCCTCTAACAAATTCAGGAAATTGAGCAGAAAAAGCGGTTTTGCCCCGACTCCCGCCGCCCAGCCCTGCCAGATTAAAGCTTCCTGCTCGGTCAAGGGTTGGCGGGCATCCAGCATAAAGAGCAAAATATCAGCGTTCTCAATCGCTTCGCGGGCGGCTTCGGCCTGTTCGGGTCGGTCATTAAAGCCGGGCGTGTCGTATAAATCCAGCCCGTCTTCGCCCGTCCCCCGCCAGGGGCAGCGCACTTCGACCAACCGCAAGGGCGGGCGCGGCTTGCCGGATGGGTCTAGCGCCAGATGCTCCGAAACTTCTTCCAGTGACACTTCACGGCTAGTCCGTCCGTCGGCATAGTAGAGGGTTGCGCCGGGTGGCAGGGCCGATACTACCCGCGTCATCACCGCCGTCGTCGGGACTAAGGCTACAGGCAGCACCTTTGCCCCGATTAGCGCGTTAATCAGGGTAGATTTGCCCTGGTTGAACGCGCCGACTGTCACTACCCGTACCGCTCGGTCACGTAGCCGGGCGTACAAAATCTGCAAATGTTCGGCTTGTTCGCGTTCGCCGACTTGCCGCAGCGCCCCGACCAGCCGCTTTATTTCGGGTTCAGCCAGCTCTATTCGCTTTAGCGGTTCGTCTTTCATTTCAGCAACGCGACTCCGAAAATACTCAAAACGGTGTTTACAACCAGAAAAATAGAAAGCGACGAGACAATTAGAGTAATTGCCCCGGCGAGAATATTATAAAACACGCTGTTGGTGTAGCGCCCCATTAATTCTTTGTTATTAATTAGCAACAACACCGCTACCAGAATAAACGGTAAAATAATGCCGTTCAGCACATAGATGTTCAGCAAAATCTGGACTATCGGCAAATTCGGGATGGCGGCAACCAGTACGCTAATCCCAATCAGCCCGGTAAACATACCCCAAAAGACTGGCGCTTCGTTAAATTTGCGGTTGACCCCGTTCTCGAAGCCCAGCGATTCAGTAATCGAATAGGAAGTTGCCAGAGGCAGCACCCCCGCCGCCAGTAACGATGCGCCCAATAACCCGGCGGCAAAGATATATTCCGCCGACTTGCCCAGCACTGGCTCAAGCGCCAGCGCCGCCTGGGTTGCCGATTCTAGCGGAAAGCCCTGTCCGTTGCTGGTCTTGAACAAAGTTGCCCCAGTTGCCACGATAATAAAATAGGCAATGATAATCGAGAAAGCCGACCCCGAATAAACCCCGATGCGTTCGTATTTGTAATCGCGCATAGTCGTGCCTTTTTCGACTACCGAAGATTGAATGAAAAGCTGCATGTAGGGGCTGATAGTCGTGCCGATAGCGCCCATCAGTAGCTGGACATACTGCCCATCGGGGCGGATGCTTGGCACAACCGTATGGTACAGCACATCGCCCCAGGGCGGGTTCGCCATAAAAGCAGCGATAATATAGGCAAAAAAGGCCAGCGTGAAGAACAAAAAGAATTTTTCCACTCGTTCATATGAGCCACGCACGATTAGTAGCCATAGGCCCACTCCCGCCAGGGGCGCGCTAATCCAACCGGGAATACCAAAAATCTGTCCAGCCGCCGCGATGCCCACAAACTCCGAGATAACAATGGAAGCGTTGGCAATCAGGAGCGCCAGCATAACCAGCACCGTCCAGCGTATCCCGAAATTCTCCCGAATCAAATCGGACAAGCCTTTGCCAGTCGCCGCCCCCATCCGAGCGCACATTTCCTGCACGATGCCCACGCCCACGCCGACCACGACCATTACCCACAGCATTTCAAAGCCATATTGTGCGCCCATTAGCGAATAAGTAAAGACACCACCCGCATCATTTCCGGCGTTCGCGGCAATCAGGCCAGGGCCCAGAATGGTTAAATAAAACAGCCAGTTACGCCGCCGTCGCCCGGTGCGGCCCTCAC
>JBBQXW010000037.1:0-33544 GCA_038209275.1 Chloroflexia bacterium
GAATTAATGAAGCACATGGAAGTGGTGGAAAATGAGGAGGAAGATAGCTCCCTGATAGCCGAAGTTGAAAACTGGCTAAGAGATAATCCCGATAAACAGAACAATGAGTAAGAAGTTCAAGGTTCAAAGTTCAAAGTTGAACTTACTCCCAACTTTGAACCTTGAACTATCTAACCGTTTTCGTGGGCGAAGACAAAATCTACCAGCGAACGGATAATTTGACCGCTCGAACCTTTGGAAAGATAGGGTTTTTCGCCATCGAGGTAGGCGGTACCGGCAATATCGAGGTGAATCCAGGGAACATCGCCACTAAACTCTTTGAGGAACATCGCGGCGGTAATCGAGCCGCCCCAGCGTCCGCCGGTATTGATGATATCGCCGACGGTGCTATTGATTAGTTCGCGATATTCGGGGAAGAGCGGCATTTGCCAGGCCCGTTCGCCCGCGTTTTTGGCAGACTTGAGGAAAAGCTGGGTGAACTCGTCGTTGCTACCAAACACGCCAGTAGCGACATGACCCAACGCCACGACTACCGCACCCGTCAGGGTCGCCAGGTCAACCAGTTTGGTTGCGCCGAGTTTGCGGGCATAGGCCAGCCCATCAGCCAGCACAATCCGGCCTTCGGCATCGGTGTTTAGCACTTCGATAGTTTTGCCTTCCAGCGAACCGATAACATCGCCGGGGCGATAGGCTGTGCCGCTCGGCATATTTTCGGCGGCGGCAACCAGGCCAATTACGTTCACTTTAGGCTTGAGCTGGGCCAAAATACGCATCGTGCCTATAACCCAGGCTCCGCCGCTCATATCCATCTTCATGTCGCCCATGCCTTCGCCCGGCTTAATCGAAATACCGCCACTATCAAAGGTAATGCCTTTGCCGACCAACCCCAAATAAGGCTGACCCTCGCCCGCGCCGTTATATTTCATGACTATCATGCGAGGTTCGTGGGCGCTGCCCTGCCCGACTGCCAGAATCGCTTTGAAACCGCCCTCGGTAAGCTGCGCTTTGTCCAGAGCGTGATATTCAAGACCGTATTCCTGAGCCATTTTTTCGGCTTCTTCGGCAAGGCGGGCTGGATACATATTGTTGGCGGGTTCGTTTGCCAGAGTGCGGGCAAAATTTGCCCCTTCCCCGATAACCACGCCGCGCTCAACTGCCGCTTTGACGCTATTATCGGCAACAAAAAGAACGTCTTCCAGCACTTTTTCTTCTTTATTATCGCCGGTGCGGTAGACCCCGATTTCAAAGACGCTCATTACCACGCCTTCGGCAAAAGCTTGAGCCGCACTACTCGCATCCAATCCACCCGAAGGCAGCACAAACGCCAGCTTCTTTGCGCCCTTCTTGCGGAGGTTACGGGCGGCAGTTCCGGCCAGGTTGCGGGCGCTCATTACGTCCAGGTCTGACGCTTTGCCCGCCCCGATTACCATCAGGCGTTTAGCCGGGCCACCTTCGCCATAAAGTACCGTTTCGGTTTCCATCATTTTGGCAGCCCCGCCAATTTCTTTAACTCGTGCCACTAACTCACGGGTTTTGTCATCCAGGTTGGTCAGGTTGGGTGCTTCGTCACTGAACACACCCACCACGAGCGCATCAAAGTCGCCCGTCATTTTATTTTCGACACGTATTCGCACTTTTTCTCTCCTTTAAACTTGATTGGACTTTCATTATAAGCTGCAAACACCAAACTCTTTCAAATCAGACTTGCAAGTTTACCGCATTTACGCCGCTCGTGCAATAGAAGATTTCGTGCTGATGCTACCAGATTTATTACCTCGCGCTGGCGGGTTGGAGGTCAGTTTGTTCCTTTGAGGGCAATTGCATTATAATCACAGTTCATGCTAAGGCGCGAAGCATCTCAGGTCTACCTAAAGAACGGCGCATAGTTGCAAATGTTTAGAATAACAACAGGAGCGGCAAATGGATTGGTACGAAGAACTGGAACGTAAACTCGACTTGATTCTTAACAAACTTGAAGTTGGTTACAGCGAGACTCAGTTATCCCAGCAGTTTAGCGATGTAAAAGCTCTGGCTAACTCTGGAAAAATGCTTGAGGCGATTAAGTTGTACCGGGAGCAGACCGGGGCTGGTCTGGCGCAGGCTAAAGAATTTGTAGAGGGTGCAAAGGCTGGTGGAGAGCAGATTTACCAGCGAATACAGGGCAAAGTAGATGTGCTTCTCCGTAAACTGGAAATTCCTTATGAGCCAGGCACAAATCCGCCCGAATATCAATTTTACGAGCAAATCAAAGCCCTTTTGCGCTCAAATAACAAAATCGAAGCCATTAAAGTTTATCGCGAAGCCACCAACCTCGGCCTCAAAGAAGCCAAAGATGCGGTAGACGCAATCGAACGTGAAATGAGGAAGAAGTGATAAGTGATAAGTGATGAGTGATGAGTGATGAGTGATGAGTAGATTATTTCCTCGTTCCTCGTTCCTCGTTCCTCGTTCCTCGTTCCTCGTTCCTCGTTCCTTCTCCTAAAACGTCACCTGGTCTTTTATTTTGTCCTGAGTGGCTTTGGTGATGCCCTGCACCTTTTTCAGGTCGTCGAGGGTTTTGAATGGGCCGTGCGTGGTGCGGTATTCGATGATGCGCTGGGCCAGCACTTCGCCGATACCGGGCAAACTTTCCAGGTCGGCTTGGCTGGCAGTGTTCAGATTAATTTTGCCGGGAGTACGGGTGGCGGTAGCGGTGGGTTTACCTGCACCCGCCGCGCTGGTTGGCTGACCAGCGTTTCCGCCGGGCAAAATCACACCCGCTTGGGCAGGAGTAGCGCCCGCCGTCGCCCGCACCGGAACCACAATTTTCATTTCGTCTTTGACGCGCTGGGCTAAATCGAGGTGGGTTTGGTCAGCTTCGTCGGTAAAGCCACCGGCCTGATTAATCGCATCTTCCAGGCGGTCTCCCGGACGCATTACATAAACGCCCGGCTTTTTGATTTCCCCGGTGATATAAATTTTCAGCGTACTGTCAGGCGTGTTGGTGGGCGGCGGCGTGCGGGTGGCCCGTAATGTCGTAGCATCGGGAGTAGCGATACGGGCAGCCAGCGCGGTAGGGGTAGCGTTATTCAGGTTAAAGCCGCTAATTTTGGTAATGAGCAGGGCCGAGCCGATGATTGCCATAAACGCAATAAAAACCAGGCTGCTGATTTTGACGCGCTGCCGCCACCCGCCCGGTTGTTCCGGCGGTGGTGGAGACGCGGATGGAGGGGGTGGCACTACCGGCGCAGTCATACAGGACGCTCCTTATTTTCAAATTAGCCCAAAATTTAGCAACTACTTTTACCGGGGATTAGAATAACCGTGTATTAGTTGCCCTTATTTTAACTAATTTTTGGCTGGAGAGCAAGCCCTATTTCGTAAGTGGCGTGCCTCAGTTTTTTGCATTGAGGTAAAGAATTCCCGACCATGAATGGGTCGGGCTAAAAACTAAATCGGCCTGCCTCCGAACCCGACCCATTCATGGTCGGGTTCGGAGGCAGGTAATTTTCAGCGACTATAATTATGTCGTGTTAGCCTTTTAGGGGGTTTGATGCTATAATGTAGAGGTCGGAGTATCTGGCAACTTTGTAGCAGGCATATATAATAATTAATTCCAGGGAGCAAGGTGGGAACACGCAATGGGCGTGATGGACAAATTTGAGGGTATGATGGAAGGAGCGGTTGAAAAACCGTTTACTCTATTCAAGAAACGGGTCGAACCAGCCGAAATTGAAAAACGCCTCGAACGGGTGATGGAAGAACAACGCCAGCTTTCACTCGGCAAGACCTATGTCCCCAATCGCTATGAAGTCTATTTGCACCCCGAAGATTACAGCGTCCTCGCGCCTTACAAAACTCGCTACGAGAAGGATTGGACGGATTATATTCTAAATTATGCCCGGCAGCGCCGCTTTAGCTTTAGCAGCCGCCCGCACGTCTGGCTTAATCCAAGCGATGAGGTACGCAAGCGCCAGCTGGTAATTAAAGCCTTTACGGTAGACCCTAGCCAATCTGTGCCGACTAATTTGCCCGCGCCAGACTTAGAGCTAGAAAACCAACCTTTGCAAAGTTTGGAAGAAGAAGAAGGCACCGCTATAATGAACGTCGGGGCAATGCCTTTGACCGGGGAACGTCCGGCACTGGGCGCGGTGGCCCGACCAGAAGCGACACTGGTAGTGTTAAATCCGAAAAATCCCTCATCCAAATTTTTCCGCTTTAATCAGGATGTGACGATTGGGCGAGGGCTGGATAATAATATTGTGTTTCACGATGACCATCGCGTCTCGCGCCATCACGCCCGAATTGCTTTTAAGTATGGTCAATTTCTGCTCTACGACTTGAACAGTACCAACGGGACAACGGTTAATGCTCAACCGATAACTCAAATTGTGCTTAGTCCGGGTGACCGCATTTCGTTGGGTGGCCTGGAATTTATCTTTCAGGTTGATTAGTAATAAACAAAAATAAATGGACGCTTTTGACGTACTGATTTTAACGCTACGAATAGGCTTTATTGCCCTGATTTATTTTTTTCTGTTTCTGGTGGTGCGCGTGATTGTCCGCGAATTAAGCTCGGCTAATCGCAATCGGCCTGTCGCTGCTCCGCCCCAGTCCCAGCTTTACCCGGATGAAGGGATGACTGGCGTTCAAGCCCGGCCCGGCCCAGAAGTGCGGCCTGAACGTGGTTTGGGGCGCGTGGTGGTGACGGAAATCGGGAACGCTACGACGGTGCAGCCCGGCATGGTCTTTGAACTTGGCCCGGTGACACCGCTAGGCCGCAAGCCGACCAATGCGATTCGGCTGGATGATGATTTTGTCTCCGGCGAACATGCGTTGCTGGCCTGGCGCGAAGGGCGCTGGTATCTAAGCGATGTTGCCAGCACCAACGGCACTTATCTCAATGGTGAACAGGTCTTGCAGCCCCGCCCTTTGAACTGGGGCGACCTCATCGGCATCGGGCGCGTCCGCTTCCGGCTAGAACCGTGAGGAAGGACGGAGGGATAAGGACTGAGAAACAGTCTTTCGCAAGTTGTACACGGGTTAAGCCAATCGTAGGGGCGAATCGCATAGGCCCTTTAGACCTGGCATAGCGTTCAAGGGCGTATGCGATTCGCCCCTACATCTAAACCCTTGCTCAATGTCCGTGCAACCTGTTGTAGCAGGTAACTTTAGCAAATTTTTAGCGTTTTGTATTATGAGTATAAAGAGGTACGCTAAATACGGGTCTCAGGAGTTGTAGGTATGCAGAAACAAAGCCAAAAACCTGATATTTCTACGCCGTCGGGTGAACAACCCGATTTGGATAGCCGGGGAGTGGCGCGCCAGCCGTACCGCTACCAGAAGCCGCCGCGCAAAAAAACCTGGCTAACCCGGTTGCCTTTTTATCTGGCTCTGGCGCTTATACCCTTGCTGGTGTTTGCGGTGGTTGGTTTGCTATTGGCAAATTCGGTGGCGGATAATCAATATGCCGGGAAAATTGAGCCAGGAACGAGCATTAGCGGCATTTATGTAGGCGAAATGACCCGTGACCAGGCGAGAGCAGCCTTGCAAAAACCGCTTGTAAGCTATAACCAGCGCCCGGTAGTGCTTAGTTTCAAGGACAAAACCTGGCAACCGACGCTGGAACAAATTGGCGTTTCGGTTAATCTCGATAACACGCTCGATAAAGCCATGTCGGTGAGCCGTTCGGCTGGACTAATTGAGAATAGCCGCCTGTACAAGCTGATGAACCCACGTGTCCAGAATTTGCCGCTCGAACTTCAGATAGACGAGAACAAGTTGAAGGGCTACTTGAGCGACATCAGCGACCGTATTCGCAAAGATGCGCTTGAGCCAAATATCGAAATCAGGAACGCCCAAATTTATACCAGCGACGGGGCAGACGGTTTTAATGTAGACTATGATATAACCTACGACGCGATTCGGCGCAGCCTGATTACGCTTCAGCCGACCACCGACAATATGCTGACAGTGCGGACGATTAAGCCGGTTATTTCGCAGCAGGAACTAAACGATTTCAAGGGACAGATTGCGCCTTTGCTGAGTGGGCCACTTACCTTCAAATGGAACGACAAGAGCTGGGTCTTTGACGAAAAAGCCATTGCCAGAATGATTACGCTCAAGCGAGTGGTTGACCCGAAGCAACCGCGCCACTTTACCGCTTCGGTAGATACTTCGCAAATCGAGAAATTTGTGACGGGCCTGAAAAAGGATATTAACAAAGACCCGAAGGATGCCCGGATTGCCTGGCAAGATAGCAAAATTGCCGTACTTGAGCCGAGTACGATTGGGCAATATCTGATTGTAGACCGCTCGGTAGACCAGGCAATTAAGTTGCTCAATAATCCGCCCGACCAGCGCGGCACTACTTTGTTGGTGGATGTACGTGAGCCGCAAATTGACTCGAATAACCTGGGAAAACTGGGTTTGAACGAGGTTATTGGTGAGGGCGTTTCGCAATTCGCCGGGTCTGCGCCGGAACGAGCCACTAATATTACGGTTGGGTCGAAATATCTGAACGGCGCGCTGATTAAGCCACATAGCACTTTTTCGTTCCTGGGTCAGATTGGCGAGATTAGCGAGAAACGGGGCTACCAGAAAGGCTATGCGATTGTCGCCGACCAGACCGTGCCGGATGTCGGCGGCGGTTTATGCCAGGTGGCGACGACGGCTTTCCGTTCGGCCTTTTTCGCGGGCGCGCCGATACTAGAGCGCAACGCTCATCTTTATCGGGTTTCGTGGTACGAAGAACTGGGTGAGCCAGTTGGCTTTGACGCGGCGGTATATGAACCGGGCGTAGACTTCAAGTTTGAGAATAACAGCGATAACTGGATGGCAATCAGCGCTTTTGTGAAAAGTGGCAAGCTTTATGTGCAGCTATGGGGAACGAAAACGCCCGGTATGACGGTGGAGTTAATCAAGGGTACGCCCACGAACCTGAAGAATCCGCCACCTGACAAGACCGAGATAGACCCAAAATTGCCGCCTGGTACTAAAAAGCAGTTGGATTATGCTCACCCTGGCCTGGATGTAACGATTACCCGGCTGGTTAAGCTGAACGGCATAGAGTTGAAACGCGAAGCGTTCGCCAGCACTTTCCAGGCGTGGCCCAATATCTATAAAGTTGGGCCAGCCCCGGCTGGTATTCCTGCCGGGCGCGACTAAGAACCTGTTACAGTAGGGGTGCAATTCATTGCACCTAGTTCCAGGGTCTGACCCTTCAAACCCTTACCATGTCAGGTTCCAGGTATAGTAAGCTGTATCCCTTTATTCTAAAGTGTTATAAAATTTTAGAATCGAAAAATTTATAAGATACGGGACTTTCGCTTTTCCCTAGCTTTTGAAAAAATTTTGCAAAATTTTTTCAAAAGCTACGAAATCTTTTTTCTCTTAGTTTTTGAAATTTTTTGCAAAAAATTTCAAAAACTAAGAGCTTTCCAGGCTTTAGCCTGGGTGTAAGCGAAAATCGTATGCTAGTTAAGTCTAACTCAACATTGGGAGGAAAGTGTGATTAATAGTATGCTCTCGTTGATTCTACCAGCTTACAACGAGGAAGCAAATATCGAGGCAGTAGTTAAAGAGGCTCTGGAAGAAGTTCCGAAATCTTTCGAGCGGTTCGAGATTATTGTGGTAGATGACGGTAGTAAGGATATGACGGGTGAAATCGCTGACCGATTAGCGGCCCACCACCCTGATAATGTGCGGGTAATTCATCACCACCCCAACCGGGGTTATGGTGCGGCCCTGACCACCGGGTTTACGGCGGCAGTGGGCGATTATCTGATGTTTATGGATAGCGACCAGCAATTCAAGGCCGAGGATATTCGGCTGCTTGCGCCTTATGTGACCAAGGCCGATATTATTGCGGGCTACCGCAAGAAGCGTAACGACCCTTTTTACCGCTTCATCATCGGTTATACTTTTAACACGGTTGTGACCATCCTTTTTGGTATTCACTTGCGCGATATAGATTGCGGCTTTAAAATTTTCAAGTCCGATGTATTGAAAAATATGAAGCTGGAATCGCCCGGTGCGTTGATTAATACCGAAATTCACGCTAAAGCCCAACGCCAGGGCCGCAGCATTATCGAAGTCGGTGTGAATCATTACGCCCGGTTGGTCGGAGAGCAAAGCGGCGCTTCGATTCGGGTTATTACTCGTGCGATGAAAGAGACCATCATGCTGTGGCTGCGGATGAAGAGCTATGTGCCGCCGCAGGAGATGGGTATATCGCGCAACGGTGCGGAGACCGCGCCAGAAGAACGTCACGTGACGCTGGCGACCAAGCCTTTTCCTTCGGTTAGTCTGGCGGTAGCGGCGGTCTTCTTTACGGTAGTATTAGGCTGGCGGTTGTTGAGCCGTCGTCGGAAATAGGCGGCAGGCAGCTTCAGGCTGTTTTTGATTTGCCGCCAGGAAAAGAGCGCGAAAACGCTCTTTTCCTTTTTTGTTTAGCTATTTTTTCTTCTTTTGAAATTTTCGCGAAAATTTCAAAAGAAGAAAAACCTGAAACGTACTATTTTACACTTTGAACTTTGTGATACAATTAGGTTCTAAATAGACGACGATTGAAAGTAGACGGTTATGATTAAAGATGACGTTAGCAATTTGATTAAAGAGGCGATTGCCGCCGCGATAAGCGATGGCTCTCTGCCCGAATTGAATAGTCCTGATATAGTGGTGGAACATCCCGCCAAGCCCGAACATGGCGATTATGCCACCGGCGTAGCCATGAAGATGGCGCGGGCCGCCAAAATGTCGCCCCTGAAAATTGCCGAGATAATCAAAGCGCATCTGGCTGCACCAGCCTATGTTTCGGCGGTTGAAGTTGCGCCGCCCGGCTTTGTCAACTTGCGGCTTTCGCAAGAATGGTTGACCGCGCAGGTTGGCGAAATTATTGCGGCTGGCGAAAATTTTGGCAATGTAGATTTAGGCAAGGGCGAACCGATTCAGGTCGAATATGTCAGCGCCAATCCCACCGGGCTATTGCCTTTTGCGGCGGCGCGGGGCGGCGTGCTAGGTGATGTGCTGGCGAGTGTACTTGGGGCGGCGGGCTATGCGGTGCAACGCGAGTATTATATCAACGATGCTGGTAGCCGGATGGATCGGTTCTACCGCAGCGCCTGGTACTATTATCAGAAGGAACTGGGCCGGGAAGCCACTCAGCCCGACGATTTATACCCGGCTGCCGAGTATGGCGCTAAAGAAGTCGCTCATGCCGATGGCGCTAAGTACCTGTCCCTGCCCGTAAATGAAGCACTTAACACTGTTGGTGCGCTCGGTATCAAAAAGACGCTGGAAGCGATTCGAGCTGACCTGGACGACCTGAAAATTCATTACGATAACTGGTTCAGTGAACAGAGTCTTTTCGCTAATGGTGCGGTGGACGATACCCTGACGAAATTGCGGGAAAGCGGCCATGTCGCGGAAAAAGAAGGGGCGGTCTGGTTTGTTTCGACGGCGCTGGGCCAGGAAAAGGATAACGTGCTTATCCGCTCCAACGGTGTGCCAACTTACTTTATTTCTGACATTGCTTATCACGATAATAAATTCGCCAAACGGCATTTTGGCAAGGTGATTAATATCTGGGGGGCTGACCACCAGGGCCATATCCCGCGCATGAAGGCTTCTATGATGGCGATGGGCCTGAACCCGGACGACTTGACGATTATTACCGTGCAGATGGTGATGATTAACGGCAAGAAGATGAAAAAAGCGCACGGCAACGTGATTCCCTTGCGCGAAATGCTTGACCAGATTGGGTCTGACCCGATTCGGTATAATTTAGCCGCCCGTTCGCCCGATACCCAGTTCGATTTCAACCTGGATTTAGCGCTGGAGCAATCGAGCGAGAACCCGGTTTTCTATGTGCAGTACGCTCACGCCCGGATTGCCTCGATTTTCCGCAAGGCTAAAGAACGCTACGAGATTGACCAGGCCGATTTTGAGCAAAGCGGCGATTTAAGCTTGCTTGGTACGCCCAGTGAATTAACCTTGATTCGGCAGTTGCTGTTGTTGCCCGAAGTAATTGAAGATGCCGCCCGCACTTACGAAATCCACCGCCTTCCGCAGTATGCCTACCGATTGGCGGAAGCCCTTCAGGTCTTTTACGAACGCGACCGGGTACTGGCAGCCAAAGACCAACCTCTAAGCGACCCGGCCCTGACTAAAGCCCGCTTGCGGCTACTCCTTGCGGCTAAAACCACTCTCGCCCGCACCCTGCACCTGATGGGCATGACCGCGCCAGAAGAAATGGTGCGCGAAGGCGAAGCCGAAGTTGAGGCAGTCGAAGAAGCCGAGTAGGAATGTGCGTCAATGTTGCAAAACCCGGACGTGAACGTCCGGGCTAAAAAAGGGTGGCACATTTATTTTTAGCCCGGACATTCATGTCCGGGTTCACTTAATTTCGGCACTCCCGTTAACTTTAGATACCATTTTACTCCTCTCTTTAGCCCCAATGTTCAAACAATAACCAAATTTTTGAATAAGTCCTATTCTCCTATTGCCAAATTGCTTAATATTATGTATAGTAGATTATGACATGTTATGTTTAGTGGTCGCATGAAAAGGTAGAACAATGCGGAGGGGAATTTGCCCATGCTAAAGAAAAATTTGCTACACCTGAATTTAGGCGGTCAGGCTTATTTGGGCCTACGGCTTGGAATAATTAGCTTACTACTGGCCGGATTGTGCCTGGCTAGTTTTAGTTTGCCGATTACGGCCCAGGCTGATCCCTTTGCTGCCCCCGCCTTTGAACGCAATTGGGCGCGGGCCGATTTGCCAGTTGTCACCCAAACGGTACAGCGCGGCTACACCTGGGGTCAGTTGCCGTTTTATACCACATATGAGGCTTATGACGAAGCGCCCGAACAGCGCCGCTTAGTCCAATATTTTGATAAAGCCCGTATGGAAATTACTCGTCCGGCGCTGGATATTAGTACAACCGGGCCGTTCTATGTCACTAACGGGCTGTTAGCCAAAGAACTGATTTTAGGAACTTTGCAAACTGGCGATAATCGTTACGTCAGCCGTATCCCGGCCTTTGATATTCCCGTCGCGGGCGACCCGATTGAAGTAAACGGTGAAGCTCCAACCTACGCCAGTTTCTTCAACCTGTCGGCGGCCTCGCTGCCCAGTGGCTTCTTGAGCTTGCCGAATCCGCGTTCGTGCAATAATTCCAGCGCTACCGGGCCGCAATGTAGTTCCAACATTCGGACTAACGAGCCAGTTGTGGATACTATTAACAAAGACGGTTCGGTCGGGCGTAGCGTTGGGCTGGGGACTATTCCTGGCGCACGCTATGTTTATTATGACCGCACCCTCAAACACAATATTCCACTGGCTTTTTGGGATTACCTCAACCAATCGGGGATTGTCTTTGATGGTCATGGCTATTCGAGCGGCAAATTGTTTGACTGGATTTCGGCTTTTGGCTATCCGCTTACCGATGCCTATTGGGTCAGTACACGGGTGGGCGGCGTTCTCAAAAACGTGATGGTGCAAATTTTCGAGCGCCGCGTCCTGACTTTTACCCCTGGCAACCCGCCGGGCTACGAAGTCGAGATGGGCAATATCGGCAAGCACTATTACCAGTGGCGCTACACTGCCAAATATGATATTCCGATCCCAATTTGCGCCTTCTGCCGGATAAATCCGCAGGCTGGTTTCCCCGGTGCTACTTTTGTGATAGTCACCGAGCCAATCTTTCTTGACCTAAATCTTTCGCCGGAGCCAATTAATTACGCTCTCACCAGGCCCGATGGTAAGATTTTCACCAGTTTTACCGGCACTGATTTTACTGGTACTTTGTCCATAACCGACCCTGGTCGGGTGCGGGCGGCTATTACTACTACTTCACTCTCGCAACGTGGCCTCTACACTCTGACTATAACCGGCCTGATTTCGACCCAGCAGGCCAAAGCCTTCTTCTACGTGATTGATATACCCGGCGTGCCTACCAACCTCGTCTAGGGTCAGCAAGCCTGAAATTTTAAGCGGCACTCAGAATTTAGCCGCTTAAAAAATTTGGGATACAGCAGCAATAGAATTTATCGAACCCCCAAATAACCTTCAGGTCATTTGGGGGTTACTTGCGACCAGAGTTTGTTCAGCGTATAATTCGCTCCGCTCTTTAATGATGTAGTCGAGCGTAAGGTCAGTAATTCAAACTCGCCTTACGAATTTTGAATTTTGGAAAAAGTGAGTTATAGTGGAAACTGAAAAATTACCTTTTTTCTTTTATGGCACCTTGCGGCCCGGCGAACGGAATTATGTACATCTGCTACAGGGCCGGACTATTCGGGAGGAAGCAGGTTGGTGGCTGCCGGGCGCACAGCTTTACCTTTATTCCTCCGGCGAGGTCTATACTTATCTAAAAGGTAGCGCGCAAGATTATCAGCCGAAAGGGGCTTACCCATATATGACTACCGGGTCGGGTCGCGTCGCTGGGCATTTGATAGAATTGCGGCCTGAGATTTATCACGATTTACTGACCGAACTGGATTGGCTGGAAGGTTTTTCGGAAGACGCACCGCCGGAACAAAACGAATATGTGCGCGAGGTGCGCGAGATAGAGCATGAAAACGGTGCAGTAACAAAGGCATGGGTCTATCTAGCTTCAGCTCATGCCTTCGCCCGTCAGAAGCCAAATTTGCACTTGATTGAAAGCGGTGATTGGCTGGTTTGGCGCAAGAATAGTAATGAGTAATGAGGAGTAATGTTTACCCCTGTCATGCTGAAGAATGAAGCATCTGCGGTTTGCGCGTAAGTAGCTACTTGACATAACGTTGAGATACTTCGTTCCTCAGCATGACAGGGGTAGCCGATTGATTAGTTACGATAGACGAGTAAATCAAATTTAGGACGAGATGAGACAGAGCGAACTAACAGCGCCCCGAAAGACCGACCCTGATAGCACCCCAAAGCGCATTACCCTGGGTTGGCTCAACCTGAGCTTGCTCGATGGCTTGTTGCTGGCGGTGGCGCTGCTGGCGGCCTATTTGCCGATAGGCTGGACGCGCGATTTGAAGCGGATAAAGCAAGCGCCGCTTTATAGCTGGTTGAGTCTGGGTTACTTTGTGGTGTATGCGGTGGCGGTCTGGTGGGCTTTTCGGTCTGTAAAGGCTGTAAATGAAGGGAAAAGTGCTATCGAACAGCGCTACCACCACAAATGGCTGGCGCTTGCCGGACTGGTAGTTATTCCTAATCTCTTTAATATCTGGCTGCGGGCTACCAGCACCTTACCCGATGGGAGTCTGCTTTTCGGGCAAGACCTCGATACGATTCTCTTTTTCAAATACGGCTCTGATTTCGCGCACGGCCTGAACCCGACCAATCCGCTCGGTCAGTATATGGAGTATCCGCAATTTGCCCTGCTGCTGTTCTGGGTGGGTTATCTTTTGGGCGATACCCAGCAAAACTTTAATTTTGCTTTCCCGAGTTTCCTGACGATTTTTCAGCTAATTGCCGCCTTCGCTCTGTATGGTTCTGGCCGCAAGCTGGGCCAGGCGCGGGCCGGATTTCTCGTGGCGGCGTTCGTGGCGGGTTGTCCGGCCCTTTTTGGTTTTAGCTATACCCGCTTTGATGTTGCGCCCGTCGCACTATTATTGGCGGCAGTCTATTTTTACCTGCCCTCCAAAAATGGCTCAACTACTCGAAATACCATCGCCTCTGGCTTAATAACTATGGCGGGTGGATTGACCAAGTGGTTGCCCGTGATAATTGCGCCCTGGCTGGTGGCAGGCTATGTTCAGGCGCGGCGCTGGCGGCAGCTGATGTTGTTCGGAGCGGTGTCGCTGGGGCTGGCGCTGGTGACGGTTGTACCGTTTTATTTGTGGAATGCGGAAGCTTTTTGGTATCCTTACAAGTTCCAGGGTAGCCGCAAAATGATTGGCGAAAGTTTCTGGTTTCTAATTCAGCAAGCTTTCCTCGATCCGGAACATGGCAATCCCGAAAAACCCTGGGGCGAACCAGCTAAAATCTTGCTCGGCAACAACAAATTGCTGGCAGCCCAACTCGCCCTGACTTTACTGGTACTGGCTTTATCTTTTTGGCGGCTCTGGTGGGTGCGCCGCAAAATAGCCGCGGTAGATTTCGCTGGTTGGGCAGCATCTGGGTTAATCGGGGTAGCGGTCTTCACGCTGGCTAACCGGGTTTTCAGCCCGCAATATCTTATTTTACTGGCGTGGGTCTGGGCGGCAGCGTGTGTGCTGCGCCCGGTTGGTCGCTTTGGCCTGATTGCCTTTTTTGCGCTGATTTCAATCGCTACCGCCGCCAATTTTCAGGTCTATTTGCTGGGTGTCTACCCCGAAGAATGGATTCGCGATTCGTGGCTAATGTTTGGCGCAAGCTGGATATTATGTGGCGGGCTGCTTTTTAGGAGTTTTAAACCACAGATGCACACAGATAGGTTTTGATAAAAAAGTTAATATAGTGAGCTACGGCGAACAAAAAAGATTGTGATATAAAAATAGGTGATGATAATGAAGGATGAGTATCCGATTGTTGTTTTTTATAGCGAAGATGATGAAGGCTATATAGCCGACATTTCCGACTTGAAACATTGCAGTGCTTTTGGCGATACTCCGCAGGAAGCATTGGAAGAAGTGTTGATTGCTAAAGAAGCGTGGCTGGAAGCAGCCAGAGCCAATAATATTACTGGTTGGGCAGCTTGCCATTCAAAAGGGTAAAGCTATGAATACTCAGTTCCTCAATGGGTGGCCTATAGAAATCAATGTGACTTTTCGCCTGCTACTGGCCTATTTATTAGGCGGGATTATTGGCTGGGATCGTGAAAAAGAGGGGCAACCGGCAGGGTTACGTACTCATATGCTGGTGGCGGCAGGGTCGGCTGCTTTCACGCTGGTTTTTATTTTTGGCTTTAACGGGGTAGGTTCTAGCCTGGATGCCGCTCGGTCTACCAGCCAGATTATTACTGGCATTGGTTTTCTGGGCGCTGGCGTAATCTGGCGCAACCGAAACCGGGTGCGGGGCGTTACCACCGCCGCCGATATTTGGGCCGTCGCCGCGATTGGCATGTTAAGCGCGGTTGGAATGTGGTACTTGGCTGGTCTGCTAACTTTTCTGGTCTTTATCACCCTGCGCTTTATAAGACCCAGTGGGGTGGCCCGCCGACTAAAGAAAAAGCGTAAACAAGCGATAGTGCAAGGCCAGCATACCAACCTGACAGGGCAACTTCCTTTGCCACAAGATAATGAGCCAAAACCTGATACCTCACAAACAGATTAGGAACCTATGAATTTGTTCAGTTTCAAAAATGCTCGTGAACCACTCGCCAAAACTTCTGGAAACGACGTTTATTTAAGAGTAAGCATAAATTACACCGGGGAAATGGGACAAGGGATAGGGAACTGGGACGCGGGACTGGGTCTGGATAATGGGTCTCTGTTTTTATTCTTCTATAATTAAAAAATAGGAAAAAGAAAAAGCCCGCTCAAACGTGAGCGGGCTTTTTTCCCCTCGTCTTTATGCAGGAGTCCATTCAGGGACGGTCAGGCCGTATTCGGTGGCGAGGCTACGAATTTCGGCATCGAAGGCGGCGCGCACTACGTCGTTGTCGCGCAACTTGAGCCGATATTTGCGGTAGAGCGCGTTGCGAGACGAGCCGGGTCGTCCAAAAATGTTCATGGTGCGGAGATACCACTTGTTGAAGGTCTCCTGGCAATCGTCGTGGGTGGCAGGGTCAGCCGACAGTTTCTTGACCCACAAATCGCCGTGCGCGATATGGGTAACTTCTTCCTTGAAAATTAGCTGAATCGTGCGCGCCCAGGGGCCGTAGCTGGAATTTTTCACGTCTTCAAGCTGGTGAGCCGAACCGCGATCCATGCAGAAGTTGAACATGATAAAATCTGTCCAGGTATCAATTGTATAGTAGAAAATATTGACGCGCTTGTCGGCAGCTTTGCGTTCTGTTCCAATGTTGGCGTTGGGGTCATCAATGCGGAACTGGAATTGCTCGTCGTGTTCGCGAATCCGACTATCTACGTCTATTCCCAAATCGCGCAGCAAAGTAAACATGCGCTTGCCGTGCAGCACTTCATCCCGGACGATATTAGCCACAATCAATTTTTCTTCGATGCTGGGCGCTTTGCTAATCCAGGGGATATAGCCATAGCCGCCCACCAGTTCGCTATCGGCTTGCATCAGCATTAAGTTCAGCAGATTCTCACGATATTCGGCAGTCATCGGGTCGGTGGCCTCAAGCTGCCCGCCCGCATTAATTTTCGCCATCATCTGCTCTTCAATTTCCTGCTCACGACTAATTTCTATGGTCATTTGTAACCTCCAAATTTTATAGGAGTAATGAGTAATGAGTGATGAGGAAATCCATTGGCGGAGCAATGTCATACAAGACGGGGCTACTTTGTAGGATGCTGCTCCGTCAGCTGATTTCTACTCATTACTCATCACTCATTACTCATTACTACTCCACTGTTTCCGCGTATACCGCCGTCATTAGGCCCGGTTCGATGTTGCGGGTATCTTTGCCAACGGCGCGACCTTCGGGGGTTGCGAAGCTGGCATCCATTTCTTCTTTGCTGTTAAAACAGAGTTCCGTCATAATGTAGTAGGGCGCTTCCGCCCCGCCCATTCCGCCAGTAAAGCGGCTGACTTCTAGGCGCTGAATGTTCGGCAACTTCTCGCAAAGCGGAATATGCGTGCCAAAGTAATGCTTGTCGAACGCCTCTTTGTCTTTCGGGGTAGTGTAAAAAGCAATAAATTTAACCACTTAAAGGTTCCTCCTTGAACTTGTTATAAAAGTTTATTTTGGTCGGCGGTCTACCACGCGCACCGCCTTGCCTTCGCTCCGCACAACCGTGCGAGGCGGATTAATCCGAATATCCAAACTGATACCAAGTGTTGAATTTAGCCCCTGACCGATTTTCTGGCGCAGCATGTAGAGTTCGTGATGGTCAGGGTGAAATGCCACGTCCGACTCGAAGCGTGAAGCGTGGTATTCAGGCGTTACTTCAATCTCGGCTATCACCACATCCAGCGCGCCGGGCCGCTCCAGAATAATTTGATAATAGGGCGCGAGTTCTTCGTAAGTCAGCAGCACCCGCTCGATTTCGGACGGGAAGACGTTCACGCCCCGTATAATCAGCATATCGTCGGTACGGCCCTTAAGTTTGCCCATCCGAGTATGGGTGCGACCACAGGGGCAAGGCTCGTTGTTGAGGGTGCAGAGGTCGCCAGTGCGGTAGCGCAGCAAAGCAAAGCCTTCTTTAGTCAGGGTGGAAAAGACCAGTTCGCCAGTTTCGCCGTAGGGTAACGGTTCGCCCGTTTCCGGGTTAACTATTTCGGGATAAAAATGGTCGCCCCAGACGTGCAAACCGTTTTTGCCCTCGACACACTCCATTGCCACGCCCGGCCCCATTACTTCGCTGAGGCCGTAAATATCGAGCGCTCCTTTGAGACCAAGCCTGGCTTCAAGTTGTACTTGCATTTCTGGTGTCCAGGGTTCTGCCCCAAAAATGCCGTATTGGAGGCTGATTTCTTCGGGCGAAATTTTGGCTTCCTGCAAAGCCTCGGCAATGTTCAAAGCGTAAGAAGGAGTACAGGTCAGGATGCGAGCCTTGAAATCTTGCAAAAGCAAAATCTGGCGGGGAGTGTTGCCGCCCGAAATCGGGACGACGCACGCGCCCATTGTTTCCGCGCCGTAGTGAATACCCAGCCCGCCGGTAAAGAGACCATAACCGTAAGCGTTATGAATAATGTCGCCCGGCCTCGCCCCGCCCGTCATCAGCGAACGGGCCATACATTCCGACCAGTTAGCAATATCCTGGCGGGTATACCCAACCACGGTTGGCTTGCCTTTCGTGCCGCTCGAAGCGTGCAGCCGCACCATGTTGGTGGTTGGCTCGGCAAACAGGCCAAAAGGATAATTCTCGCGCAAATCGGTTTTTTTGGTAAAAGGGAATTTAGCTAAATCTCCCAGACTTTTCAAATCGTCGGGCGTAACGCCAGCCTGGTCAAAAAGCTGGCGGTAAAACGGCACTTTGTGGTAAATCAGCCGGGCAGTATTTTGCAGCCGTTCCAGTTGCAATTCTTGCAATTTTTGCGGCTCTAGCGTTTCGGCTTCCTTGTTCCAGTACATCGGGGCTTGTATTCTGGTCTGCAACCTCGACACCTCCTCTCATCTTTGAGGGCTATCTTTAAATAAATTCGGGTTCAGCCGCGCTGAACGGGTTTAGTTGAGACTGCAAGCGTTGCTCGGCTTCGGCTTCGTCCAGCACTCGGTCGGGGGCGGCGACAAAAACGGCGGAGAAAAAGCGCCCTGCCCCTTGCGCTAAGAGTTGGTCGTACTCGAAAAACAAATTTACTGCCGCGTGTCCGGCCCAATCTTCCGGCAATAATTCTTCTGGTAGCGCCGGGTCTACAAACAAAAATTTGCGATATTCGTGTACCAATCGGCTGCGGCTCACAAAGCAGTCACGGTCACTCAATTCTTCGTGGGCCAGTTGGGTCTGGTCATGTTTAAAAGCTGGCTCGAACTGGGTCAGAAATTCTCGGTAACGCTGGTTCATTATTGCTAAATCCCAGCACTTTTGGGCTAACGATTGGTTGCTTTGGGTTCCTTGATAATGGACGTAGAAGAAATCTACGTAGGGTTCGATGTTGTAGCCCCGCACCAGTTCCGCCATTTGCTCGTTCAGGTTGTGTGGCGAAATCCAGGTACTGGTCGAAAGTGAGCCAAAGCCCCACCAGCTTAATTCAGTGCGAAGCTGGTCGCGAATATCGCGCTTTTCTTCCGGGATGGTATAAGTAAGTAGACACCAACCGCCATCCCAGGGTTCGCGCCGCAACCGATAGATGCGCCGGGCGGCTTCGTCTACTCGCTTCAGCCCTTTTTCGGTTAAGGAGCAATAGCTATTTTTACCCAGCCGTCGCGTTTTAACCCAGCCCTGATTTTGAAGACGCGCAATCGCCGCCCGTACCGCCTGTTCGGAGAAGCCAAATTCAGCCATAAGCCGGGCCAGATTACCTAACCAGATTTCGCCCCCGAAATGGCGGATGTAAACCCCGAACAGGGTAAAAAGCATTGAGCGTGGGTGCATAGCCGGATTAACGCCGCCTCCTGAGTAAAAGTTTTAAATTAGCCTTGAATTGAGTAGGGCTAAAAATGAAAACGATATACAACGTTTTTATTACGACAGTGAAAAATGTATTGTATATCATTATCTACAGAAAAGGCCGGGTTGTCAAGGGGTCTATCCGATTACGATATTGGCGTAGCTCACAGATTCCGAATGCAAAACTCGGTGTGAAGGCTATCACTAATGTGTTGTGATACCCCACATAGCCCGCTTGCTTTATTTATGATAGATTCAGTTAATTGTAAATCGTACACTAACCCCAGGTTTCCGGGTCTGATTGAGCGGGTCTCTCCAAAAATCTGCTACAAAATGGCTCTGAATTTTCAGCATAGGACTATAAATATCTCCTAAAGCGGCTCTGGTAAAGTGTTATTAGCGTAAGTGGTTTGGTTACGTGTTAGTAAATGTGGGTCAGCCAGTAGATACGCTCACAGGTAGCCAGGGCAACAAGATGCAAGACGAAAAATTTGGTCGTTTGCTGCGGGGAGCAATCAACAGTATCGCCAATTATGAGGCCAAAACCGCCCCGATTATTGAGGACGAACTGGGGCAGCAGATTGGTGTTTCCGCCGCTTCGATTCAGCGCTACAAGGCCGGACATTTGCCACCCGAAGCCACGACTTATTGAGATTCTGGCGGAGACCGCCCTGAAACGCGGTTTTCTCAATCGGGAATGGCTGCAAAACTTTTTGCAAGCCGCTCGCCACCCCGCGCCGGAGAAGTTGTTAGAGCGACTCAGCCCGACCAGTATCTCGACCCGTCCGCACTCGACTCGTGTTTACCACAATTTGCCCGCGCCCACTTATAGCCAGTTTGTGATGCGCCCGCAGGCTTACGCCGATGTGGTGGATGGGCTGGGCCAGCGTTCGGCGGCGGTGCTGATTATCAGTCTGGGCGGCATGGGCAAAACCAGTCTGGCCCGCGAAGTTGCTACCCACTGTCTTCAAGTTGGCGATAATAGCGCGCCGCGCTTCGATGCAGTCGTCTGGATTAGCGATAAAGACCGCCCCGGCACAACCACGTTGGCGCTGGGGCTGGACGAAATTGCTCGTGTGCTGGATTACCCCGGCTTTACCCAGTTTGAATATGCCGAAAAGCTGCGCGAGGTCGAGCAGTTGCTGCGCCGTCAGGCGGTGCTATTGGTAATTGATAATTTTGAGACAATTACCGACCTCAGCTTATTAACCTGGTTACTACGACTACCCGAACCCAGCAAAGCCCTGATTACCACCCGCGAATACCGTAGCGAGTTCCGGCGCGGCGGTTGGCCCGTTGAGTTGCACGGTATGAGCAAAGTTGAGGCGCACGAACTGATTAGCCAGCGTTTGCGGATGCTGAAAATAGACAAATTGGTCAATGCCCCGGCCCAACTTGAGCCACTGGTGGCGGCGACGGGCGGCAATGCCAAAACCATTGAGATTGCGCTGGGCTGTTTGAAATACGAGCGCCAATCCTTGCCGCAGGTGGTAGCGGATTTGCACACGGCGCGGGGCGAATTGTTCGACGATTTGTTTATGCGCTGCTGGGCTTTGCTGGATGAGGCGGCGCAGGTAGTGCTGATGGCGATGCCGCTTTTCCCGGACGGGGCAAGTTGCGAGGCGCTTTCGGCAACGGTGGGAGTGCAAGGTCTGGCTTTTAGTAGGGCAATCGAGCGTCTGACCGATTTAACCTTGCTCGATACGCAGCAAGCTGATCTGACCAGCCCACCCCGTTTTACCTTGCACCCGCTAGTACGGGCCTTTGCCAGTGCAAAACTAAGCGCTCAACCCAGTCTGGAAGCAGCTATGCGCGAACGCTGGTTGGGCTGGTATATCCAGCTTACCGAGGCGGTGGATTTATTCGAGCGGTTGGGAATGCGCCCTGAGCTTATCGTCGCCAGCGAAGATTACTTTAATTTATTATAATAAAAGGCCATTAAGTTTTGGTCAGGTTGAGCGACGCTCAACCTGACCAAAACTTAATGGCCTTTTATTTGTTTGACGAATTTGGTTTCCTGGTGGCTCAAAATGTGTTATAATGGGCATGTTATAATAGAACGAATTTTCGACTTTCTTATTGATTACTTTGAGCAGCAAACCAGGTTTGTGAAATTATGGCATTACCAGCACCTAAACCTTCGTCTACTTCTACTGAATTAGATGTGGATGAAGAAATGGCTAAGACAAATAAGGCGACCCGGCAGAAGCGTCTCAGCATTTTGCCTGAACCAGAGGCTGAGGCTTTGCCTGCCCCGGCTGCGCCCATGTCTTTAGAGGTAGCCGCCAATGGCATGAGCTTGAGCGTGATTGCGGGCGTGGTGGAGCGCATCACTTACCAGAACGAGGATAACGGCTACACCGTCGCCAAGCTTCTGCCCAACAAAGGCCGCAGTGATGAACTGATTACCATCGTTGGCACTTTGCCTTCGCTCGTTCCCGGTGAAAGCCTCGAACTGGGCGGACTGTGGAAAAGCCACCGCGACTACGGCAAGCAATTTGAGGTCGAGCGTTACCGGGTAGTGCTGCCTGCTACGATTGTTGGTTTGCGTAAATATCTGGGCAGTGGCCTCATTAAAGGGGTTGGCCCGGTCTATAGCAAACGCATCGTGGATTTGTTCGGGTTGGATACGCTGGATATTTTAGAAAGCACGCCCGAACGCCTGATTGAAGTACCGGGCCTGGGCCGCAAACGGGCCGACACGATTAAAAAAGCCTGGGCCGAGCAACGCGCCATCAAAGAAGTAATGCTATTTTTGCAGGGGCAAGGGGTCAGTACCGCCCTGGCTGTGCGTATTTACAAAGAATACAAAGATGCTTCTATTAGCGTCGTGAAGAACGAACCTTACCGCCTGGCCCGCGACGTTTTTGGCATCGGCTTTAAAACCGCCGACAAAATCGCCGAGGCGATGGGGATTGCCCGCGATGACCCCGAACGTCTGAAGGCCGGAGTTCGTTTTGCTCTTTCCGAAGCCACCGACGAAGGCCACGTCTATTTGCCCCGCCCCGAACTAATCAAGCGTAGCGTGACTTTGCTGGAAGCCACCGAAGAGCAGGTGGAAGCGGCGGTGACGGTTCTTTCGGACACTAAAGAACTCGAAGCCGAGCGCATTTTCGAGCTAAACGATTTACCGTCCCCCACTCGTCCGGCCCGTAGCCGCGAAGGTACTGCCGCCGACCAGACCGAAATGGCCCGTTCGATTCACGAAGCTCCGGCTGAATATGACTATAGCGCCGAAGAATCCAACTTGGATTTATGGGACATGCAACCCGCCGAGCAAGAGAAAATTGATGCAATTTACTTGCCGCCTTTCCATCACGCCGAGCAGGGCATTAGTGCCGGAATACTGCGCCTGCGAAACGTCGGGGCTAACAAAGACCGTCTGGCTTCGTTCAAAACGGCTTCGTTTGAGCAGGTTTTTAGCTATCTGGCGAACAAAGAAAGTCTGATTTTGAACGAACAGCAAAAACAGGCTGTCCAACTTTCGCTAACCGACAAAGTCAGCGTGCTGACGGGTGGGCCAGGAACGGGCAAAACCACCTCCATGCGCGCCCTTATTCGGATATTGCAGGTCAAAAAGAAGAAGGTCATTCTGGCCGCCCCAACCGGACGTGCCGCCAAGCGCCTCTCCGAAACTACCGGCGCACCCGCCACCACCATTCATCGCTTGCTAAACTTGCGTCCAGGCGGAAAATCGGCTTTTGACCGCGACAATCCGCTGGATGCTGATATGGTAATTGTGGACGAAGCCAGTATGCTGGATGTGTTGCTGATGAACCGACTTTTGCAGGCTATCCCCAACGGCGCACACTTATTGCTTGTTGGCGATACCGACCAGTTGCCCAGCGTCGGGGCGGGAAGTGTTTTGAACGATATTGTCACCAGCGAAGTTGTGCCAGTCGTGCGCCTTCAGCATATTTTCCGGCAGAGCGAAGGCAGCGCTATCGTCACCAACGCCCACCGCATCAACCAGGGCCAGATGCCGCTCACCGGGCGCGAGGTTAGCGACTTCTTTTTCTTCAGTGAAATGGACACCGAAAAGTGTGCCGAATTATTGGTGGAACTGGTCGCCGAGCGTATTCCGCGCAAATTCGGAGTAGACCCGATTAAAGATATTCAGGTACTTGCGCCCATGCATCGCACCGAAGCCGGAGTTGGCAGCCTCAATGAACGGTTGCAGGCCGTCCTCAACCCGCCCGACCCGAAAAAAGCCGAGCGCAAATATGGCGGCAAAACCTTCCGCATCGGCGACAAAGTGATGCAGCTCAAGAACAACTACGACAAAGAAGTTTTTAACGGCGATAGCGGCATCATAACCGAGGTAGATGCGGTTGACCAGGTGATAAACTTGCGCCTGGAAGATGGTCGTATCGTGGAATATGATTTTGCCGAACTGGACGAATTGAGTCTGGCCTACGCTGTGTCTGTCCACAAAAGCCAGGGTTCGGAATATCCCGTGGTGGTTATGCCGCTCGTTGGCGGACACTATATGATGCTACAACGCAATTTGGTTTACACCGCCGTCACTCGCGCCCGCAAAATCGTGGTGCTGGTTGGTTCAAAGCGCGCCCTGACGATTGCCGTCAATAACAACAAAACCAGTCGCCGCTTTAGTGGCCTCGCCTCGCGGTTGCGCGATTTTTCGTCATCCTCTTTTTAACGGTATCTTAATTCTCGCCTTCTTTTCTAACTTTTTAGCCTCAAATCAGCCAAAAACAAGGCAAAAGCGGCCCGAAAAAGGGCAAAATAGCGGTTTTTTAGCCAGCAGGTACTTATTGTCATATTGACAAATTCTCAAAAAGAGGTATAATTCATACGTGGATTGTTACGATTATCACAAGCAAGCCACGAATTTGAACGAAAGGAGGTATTAGTATGTCGCAAGAATTTAAGGTTAATCCTGAACCGAAACGCATCCAGTTACTCGAAGATGTGCGCCGGGTGCTTTATGAAGGAATGAAAAAGGCGGAACAGGCCAGAAACTGGGAAGTTTTTAGCCGCTACGCCGATGCTTACCGAAGACTAAACGCCTGAGTCTAGTTATTTAGTTTTTGGAGCAACGTTGCTCCCCTTCTCTCCCTCTCTTCGAGCTTTAATGCAATTTCCAAACTTATTTTCTGTGTTATTATCTAATCACATTACTTTTGAAAATAATAATTTAAGATGTATTGGGACATGGATACACACATGGAAGCTAATTTTGGGCGCGTCCAGTTTGAAGAATTAATCAGCAAATACTTTATACCGTCGCAGGTACGGCTGATTATGATGTCATATCGGTTCGCCAAGTACGGGCATCGCGGGCAGGAGCGCGACGGGGGCGGGCGCTACTTTGACCACCCTCGCGAAGTCAGTCTGATTTTGCTAAATCAGGGGGTGCTTGACCACGAAGTAATTATTACCGCTTTACTCCACGATGTTATGGAGGATAGCTTTATTCTGACCTGGCAAGACCTGGAATATATCTTTGGCAGTCGCATTTGCACTCTGGTCAAGCTTGTCACCAAAGAACCCGGTCTGCCCAAAGACCAGTATTTTCCCCGCTTGCTAAGTGGTGCGCCGGAAGCCTGGTTGGTCAAAATGGCTGACCGCCTCCATAACCTTAGCACGCTGGACGGCTGTAGCCGCGAGAAGCAACTCAAGCAAATCAAGGAGACCCGCGAAAAATATTTCCCGCTCTGTGACCGCCTGGCTCAGTATCCGCCCTACGCCGATTTGAGCCGTTGGTTCAGGCAACAATTTGAGGCTATTTGTTTACAATACGACTAGGCAGTTTTTAGTTTCTGGTTTCGAGTTTCGAGTTTAAAACTAGAAGAGCCTGCTAGTATTAGCAGGCTTTTTTTATTTAGTGATATTCAGAGAAAAAGGTTTAGGCCGGGCGCATGGCTGCCAGTGCTTCCGCCATAATACGGGCGAGTTGCTGGATTTGCTTGGCGGTTTGCGGCGCAGCTACGCCCTCAATGCCGCCACTGGCGGTTTTTTCGCCCAGTAACAGCAAAGCCTCTTTGGAAACGGCCCGATTTTTCTTGACGATTTCCAGGCCCAGAAAAGTTTTGCTGGTTCCCTGTACGGTGCGCCGCCAGTAGATGACGTGGTCGGCCTGTACCTCGATAGGCGACTCGGTATAATCGAACGCCTTAACCGCTTCTTCAATCGCCAGCACAAAATCGTATAATTCTTCCGAGCGGAAATAAACCGTTCCCGAAACTACTTTGCCTTTATTATCGGGCGCACTGCTATAAATTTCGCAAATCTTCGTACCTCGCGCCGATTCGTAATAAACCGAAACGCGCAAGGCTTTGCGATTTACATCATCTACCAGCGATTTTTTGTAGAGATAGAGCGTTTTGTCGCTGGGTGCAGTGGGTTTTGGTTCATCTTTTGGCTGCCGTTCTCTTGTTCTGGTCTGCGGCTCATTTGGTGATGGTGCGTCGGCCCGACCCCAGCGCTGTGTCCATTCCCGGAACTGGTCGAATGGGCTGCTGCTCCCAGATGAAGGTGAGGAGGTAGAGGAAGAAGAAGGACGATAACCCGAAGGGCGCGGCGTATAGGCGTTAGAGCGCGAGGTGCTGCCCGTGCCGTAGCTACCGTAGCCTGCCCGCGAAGAACTGCTGCCCGAACTGCTGGTGGAAGAGCGCGCCGCCGCTTCGCGGGCTAATTGCTCGTCCACCTTGCGCCGTTCCGCCGGGTCTTTGAGCATATCGTAAGCGCGGTTAATATCCCGCATTTTTACGGCTGCTTCGGGCGTTCGGTTTATATCAGGATGAAAGCGCTTGCTCAAAGAGCGATAGACTGCCGTAATAATTTCTACGTCGGCTTCCTGGTCTACACTCAAAACTTTATACGGATTAAAATCCATGCTGTCTCTGCCTATCTCTTTCTATCGGTTAAAATGCCGGATGGCCCGGCTCTTTGCCTGTAATTATAACTTTAAAGCGTTTATTTCGCCAATTTATACGTGCCAGCCGCCTAATCTGTTTCACTTCGGGGTTTTGTTCCTTTTTTTGCAAAAAAAGGAACAAAACCCCGAAAAGGCAAAGTCCTGATGATTTAGAATTTTTTTGCAAAAAAAATTCTAAATCATCAAGATGTAACAAAAGGGTTGGGTTTTGCGTAAATACAACTGAAAAACTGATAAACTTAGTCGAGGGGGATTTATAGATGTTCTTTATAACTTTTTTGCGGTTGTTGTTTGAAATTTTGACCTGGCTAATCCTTGCCAGAATAATCTTGTCCTGGATAGACCAGCGCCAGAGTTGGAGTATTACCCATCTGATTCAAGGTGTGACCGAGCCTATTCTTGCACCGATTCGTCGTATCTTGCCATCTACCGGGATGCTCGATTTATCGCCGATGATTTTGTTGTTGCTTTTGTACGTTTTAAAATCCGTCGTATAAACTATGGCTGAAAAAAGGGTAGGGCTGATTTATTCCGAAGATTTTATATTGCACGAAACGGGCCATATCTTTGTAGATGGCCCGAATTTAATGCTGCAAATCGGCCCTCAGCGTTTCCCCGACCCTTTTTACACGGTTGAGAGTTTGCGCTACTATGAACCTTTGCCCTATGGTGCGCCGCACCCTGAAAGGCCGGAGCGCACCGCTTTACTTTATGCCGCGCTTGGTACTTTTGGTCTGATGGACGAAATGGTTTTGGTGTCGCCCCAGCCAATCAGCGATAGCGTTTTGCAACTTGCCCATAGCCCAGATTATATCGAAGCGGCCCGCAAGCTCTCCGAAGCGGGAGGTGGTTATTTGGGTGAAGGAACTTTTCTGACACCGCACTCTTATGAAATCGCCCGGCTCTCGGCGGGTGCGGCTATTACCGCCCTGGATAAATTGCAAACCGGGGAACTCAACAGTGCTTTCGTTCTTTCGCGTCCGCCTGGACACCACGCTACCGCCGAGCGTGCCGCCGGTTTTTGCATTTTTAACAATGCCGCCATTGCCGCCCGCTATTGGCTCAACCAACATCCAACTGACCGAATTTTAATACTCGATTGGGATGTTCATCACGGCGATGGCACACAAAGCTTTTTTTACAAAGACAACCGGGTTTTTTATTTCTCGATGCACCAGTACGGCCCACCCGACCTTTATCCTGGGACGGGCGCATTTGATGAAATCGGCGATGGCCCTGGTCGTGGGTTCACCATGAACGTGCCGATGCCGGGCAAGGCGGGCGACAAGCTTTATCTCGGAGTGTTTGAAAACCTTGTTCCCGATGTGGTCGAGCGTTTCAAGCCCGATTTGATTCTCGTATCGGCAGGGCAGGATGGTCATTTCAACGATTTGGACAATATTTACCTCTGGGACCCTACTGGTGGCATGGCTTTAACTGCCCAATGTTACTACCGCCTGACTACTATAGTTGATCAACTTGCCCATACTTATTCGGGCGGCAAATATCTTGTGTTGCTCGAAGGCGGCTATAATCTTCGCAATCTCTCCAACAGCGTCGTCAATATTGTGAGTGCCATGCTAGGTTGGCCTGAATTGGTGATAGAACGTCTGCCTGCCCACCTGCCAGTTGTGAACGATGGGGCGGCTCAAATTATTTCCCGTGTTCGGCAAAATTTAGTAGAGCATTGAAAAAGATACAAATACTTCCCTCCTCCCTCTTGTAAGACTTGACACGATGCGTTATAATTAATTTATGACGCACTGCGTTATAAGTTATTAGCTATAGTTAACGCTTTAAATCTAGTTTTGCAGCTTTGGATATGGGTCAGCCAGTGGTAAAGGCAAATAGAGTTAAAAAATTGAGAAGCAACAAAGGAGGTAATTTCTATGGCAGAGGAAATTAAAATCAAGGTTACTGAGCCAGATTTGATGGGCGACGAGCCGATTGAGGAATTTGACAACATTGGGCGTGAAACCCGTCGGGCGGTAGGCGGCGTGGGCAATTTAATTGGGCAGGTTATTCGGTTGCAGTTTGGCTTGCTAACCTTGCCGCTTAACTTGCTCCCCGAAAAATCGCGCTACCACGCCAAGAACTCGGTGCGCGAAGGTTTCCTGGCTATCAAAAGCCTGGTAGATGAAGTCACCGATGGGATTGACGATGGCCTGAACCGCTCGATGGATCGAGACCGTATGCGGGTTTCTTCCATGCGTATGGACGACGATATTCCCCCGGCGATGCCGTAAGAAGTTGTCAGTTATCAGTTGTCAGTTATCAGTAAAGAAACTGACAACTGATAACTGATTTCTACTCGTGTCTGGCGCGTTGGATACCGACACCTAGAGTACGTGGCCCGGTGTGCGCTCCTACTACCGGCCCAATAAACGAAATATACATATCCTTGAGCGGGAACGACGAGGAGAGCAGGTTTGCCAGCTCGGTAGCGCCTTCGGCATCATCACCGTGCAAGATTGCCAGGCGCTCTAGCTTGCCTTCTTTCTTTACAATCTCAGCCAAACGTTGAAGCGATTTATTGCGGGTGCGAATCTGCTCCAACGGTTGTACTTCGCCCTCTTTAACCTGAATTATCGGTTTGATACTGAGCAACGACCCCATAAAGGCTTTCATGCCGCCGACCCGACCACCCTTTTTCAAATATTCCAGAGTATCGAGCGCCGCAAAAATCTGGACACGTTCGATTACGCTTCGTACTTCCGCTTCGATTCGATCAATGTCGTATCCGGCCTGAGCCATTTCGACCGCCGTTCTTACGGCAAAAGCCATCGCTGCTGATACCTGTTTCGAGTCAATCACCCGCACCTGACCCGGTGCAAAGTTGCGGGCGGCTACCATAGCGTTTTCGCAAGTTCCACTCAATTTCGACGAAATATGAATCGAAATGACTAAAGAGCCATCCGCCGTCAAATCCTCATAAGCCTTCATAAAAAGACCAGGTGAAGGTTGCGAAGTGCTGGGCAATTTTTCTAGTCCCGGCAACCGTCGGTAAAATTCTTGTGGCAAAATATCTATGCCATCGCGGAAAGTTTCATCTCCCATCAGGACAGTTAAGGGAATAACCGTAATGCCGAGCCGCCGGGCTTCTTCTTCGGACAGGTCAGCAGTGCTATCGGTAACTACTTTTACTCCGGGTTTGCTACTCAATTCTATTCTCTCCTCCTGCTCTGTAAGCAATCTCTTTGGGTAAATCTTATCAAGCTCGTGAAGCTAATTTGCTTATTATAGCTTATCGAAAATCTTTTGCAAGATTTCCTGAAGGTTAGTCAGATTGAAGGGTTTTTGGAGAAACCCGACCAAGCCTTTGTCTTCAAATTGTTGAATCGTTTCTTCCTCAGTGTAGCCGCTCATCAAAATAACCTGCGCTTGTGGATTTATACGGCTGATTTCGCGAAAAGTTTCCTTGCCGTTGAGATAGGGCATGGTCATATCCAGCAAAACGCAATCTATTTCATCGGCATGAAGACGGTATACTTCCAACCCGGCCCGCCCATCGTTGGCAGTATAAACTCTGAAGCCAAAACGCTCTAAAAGGCGGCTGGTCATTTTGCGGACAAGTTCTTCGTCGTCTATTACTAAAATAGTACCCTGTTTGTTTGGAAGGGCTACTGCGGGATTAACGGCAGGTGTATTGGTAGCAAGCGGGGTGGCGGAAGGGGCAAGGCTAGGTAGCAAGATACGAAAAACTGTACCTACGCCTGGTTTGCTGCTAACTTTGAGCGCTCCTTTATGGCCGCGTACAATACCCAGTACTGCCGCCAGCCCCAGCCCACGCCCGGTAAATTTGGTAGTAAAGAATGGGTCAAAGATTTTGGCCTGGGTCGCCTCATCCATCCCACTGCCAGTGTCGGCAATTTCCAAATAGCTATACCAACCCTCGGCTAAATCCAGTGCCAGATAAGTTTCGGCTAGATATTTTTGATTAGCCCACATCGCGCCAGTAGTTACACTTATAACGCCATCCTTATCGCCGATAGCGTCGGAGGCATTGACCAACAAATTCATTACTACCTGCCGAAGCTGGGTAGCATCGGCTTCCAGACTGGGCAAATTCTGACTTAGATTATATTTAAGGATAGCATTTTTATTAAGCGAGGCTTTGAGTAAATGACGCATTTCCTCGATCAGAGCGTTCAAATTAACCTGGTGTATTATGAAGCGACCTTTGCCTGAATAGGCCAGCATTTGATGAGTCAGTTCGGCGGCACGTTTGGCAGCTATCTCGATTTGCTCAATAGTTTCGCGGGTCGAAATTTGAGGAGGGAGTTCGAGCAAGGCTAATCCGGCATTACCTAGAATGCCGACCAACAAATTATTGAAATCGTGGGCGATACCACCGGCTAATATTCCCAGGCTTTCGAGTTTTTGCGTTTCAAGTAGCTTGCGTTCCAATGTCAGGCGCTCTTCAAAAAGGCGGTTATTCTCGACCGCTACGCTAACCTGATTGGCTAACAAAGTAAGCAAGGAAAAATCCTGCTCGGTTAGCACCGGGCGACCTGCCGATTCAACCAGTAAAGTGCCAAGCACCTGCCCATTACCCGATTTAAGTGGAACGATAATGGCCTGTTGTGTACCCGGAACTATTGTAATGAAATCGGCATCCTGGCTGGCATCCTGCACAAAAATGGCTTGCCCGGTGCGGGCTACTCGTCCGCTAACCGCCTGGTCGAGCCGCAGGAAGGTTCTGGGCTTAATTTCATTGTAGCCAACGTAGGCTTGCAGAGCCAGCCCATCGCCAGACCGTAAATAGACGCTGACCATTTCGTAGCCGAAGGCGCTACTTATTTGGTCAACTAAAATCTGGAAGACTTCATCCAGTTGCAAATTAGAATTAATTGCATTGGCTACTCGCTGGACGGTGGTTAGTTCGGATAAGCGACGCTGGGCCGACGCATATAATCGAGCGTTATCCAGTGCCAGCGATGCTAACTGGGCGAAGCGTTCTAACAATTCGACTTTATCTTTATCAAAAAGGCGGTCTTCTTCGATATAAGTGAGTACCAGTACCCCAACCACCGCCTCGCCAGATTTAATCGGCAACCCAACTGTTGCCCGCACAAAATCATTTTGGGGATTATTCCGGTGCTCCGGCCAGGTACGATAATCATCAATTATTATTGGTTCGCCACTCTGCAAGACTTTATCAATCATCCCATAGCCGCCGCCGGATGTTATTTTAGCAGCTCGTATTTCGTCATAAAAATGGATGCCTTGGGCGAGAGCATTTTCATAAAAACCAATGCCCAATTTAGCTGGTTCGGTCATCTCCGGCAAATAGATAAAACCATGCGGAGTACCAACCAGTGCTGCCGCCCGGCTCACAATTGCTTGCAGCAAATCGGTCAAATCTAGCCGATTAATCAGGGCCAGGGTAGTTTCATGGAGGGCCGCTAAATATTCCTTTTGCTGGCGCTCGGCTTCTTCGGCCTTACGGCGTTCGGTCAGGTCGGTAATAACTGCAATTGTCCCAATCATTTCGCCGTCGCGCCAGCGTGGAACTCCCGTAATAGTTACATACCTGGTGCTTCCATCGCGGTGCAGTAAGCGTGACTCATAAGTATTAGATTCGCCGATTAAACGCCGTTTCCATATATGTACAAGTGTTTCACGGTCTTGCGGTGCAGTGATGTCGAAGGGAGTTTTGCCCAATAGCTCTTCAGGAGTGTAACCAAGCATATGAGCGTAAGCCGGGTTGATAAACTCAACTCGACCTTCACTATCTGTTACCGTCAACCCCTGTCCCACCGCATTGATTACCTGCATCGCAAAATCACGTTCGGTCTGAAGGGCTATTTCCATCTGGCGGCGTTCGGTAATATCGTGCATAATCGAATAGAGCAGCTTTCGGCCTTGAATCTCGATGGGGCTACTATACACTTCCATATCGTGCAGTTCGCCCGAAGCCAACCGATGCACAAACTTAAAGTGATTACACTGTTCCGAAACCGCTTGCGCCATTGCCAGCTCTATTTGTTCTTTAGATAAAGTATTAATGTCACTGTTTTTCAGGTTGGTTAGCTCTCGCCAGGAGTAGCCATAAAATTCGCAAGCCGCCGAATTAGCGTCCACAATTGTACCGTTGGTAACATCTATTAATAATTTAATTGCCTGGCTGCGCTCAAACATCTGGCGGTAGCGCTCTTCGCTCTGGCGCAATTGCTCCTGGGCCTGATCTCGTTCTTGCTCAAGCTGTTTTTGTTCGGTTATATCAAAATTGGTGCCTAGCATTTTGACAATTTTGCCCTGAGCATTGCGAATAGCCTCGCCTTTGGTAAGTAACCAGATGTAATGGCCGTCATCGTGTCTAAACCGATATTCGACACTAAAAGGTTGTTGGTATTGAAAATGCGCCCTTAGCTTTTTATTTATCGTTTCATGGTCATCGGGATGTATACGGTCGCGAATTTCGGCGAAAGAAGTGCTACCGGTTAAAGATGTTGTTCCAATAACCTTATAAAAATATTGGCTCCAACTCACCTTGTCAGTAGCAAGATTCCATTCCCAGAAGCTATCGTTGCCGATTCTGGAAATAAACTCAAACTGTTTAGTCTGATAAATGGTCAAAAGGTCGGTATCGAAGGCGACCTGAAATTGCTGCACTAACTGCTGGTGCAAAGGAGAATAAGGGTGTTCTTTACTATCGAGGACATCTAGCGTACCAAAAAGTAGTCCGTTGGGCCAGGTGAGCGGAAATCCCAGATAGGAAATCATTCCACGCTCGACATCCAGTTTGTAAGCCGCCCGTTCTGTCTGAGCAATATCTGGCACAAGTAGCGAAGTGCGTTTAGCCAAAACTGTTTTGCAATAGAGGTCTGCCTCAATCGAAAACTTTTCATTAGAGTGATAGGGATTACCTTCGGTCTGGCTGGAAATAAAAGTGATAAAGGAGTCAGGCGAATCCAGACAAGTAATCCGAACGGCGACTACCTCCAATAAAGCGGCGATTAAATCAACCGTTTTCTGCCATTTCTCAATAATAGCGGGCGGTAGGTCGTGCGCGTAGGTTTGATTAGGGTTGGGAACAAGCTGGACAAATGTGTTTGTGTTCATGATATTAATCTTTTACCAGGCGGCTAGTAATGTGTCTAGTCCTACCGGGTTATATAACCTCGTATTTGAAAACTGTGGGTTAGTTTGAGCTTTAAAGTATAAAGGTATACTTCGCTTTGGTGTTTGAAGCAAATCTACCTTGCATTATATCCTATACCGTCAAGCCTACATTCAACAAATTTAGTTCGTTAATTTATTCTTTTCGGACTGCACTCAACATCTTTAGAATTTCGCTTCTTTGGGATGACAGAGCCAAATGAAAATTCTACAACTTTACTTTTCTAACTGATTTGCCTGTAAACCGATGATTGGATATACTTTTGCTGGTTCTTTTTATGTCCGGGATTTTTTTTACATATGGGCTAAACTCAGTAGTTTTTTAGTTTTGGTTTTTTTTGGAAAAAAAAACAAAAATAAAAAAATAATGGCGTGTGGGTTGTAAATTTTTGGGGGCGAAATTTTTAAAACTAAGTGGACAAGCAAAGTTGGAATAAGTTTTGTTCCGAAA
>JBBQXW010000038.1:0-33103 GCA_038209275.1 Chloroflexia bacterium
AGGTTCAAAATGTAGCAAACTACCGTCAAAATAGCGCCGCCACCCGCCGCCGCATAAAACAGCGTCCGCATTATTGCTGCGTTGTGCCAGAAATGCCGCTCAAATGAGCCATTGTTTTGCTTTACCCGTTGCCAACGTAGCCAGAACCAGAAACCCAGCACAACAGTCAATACTAGCGCTATAATTAGCAAAGTCAGTAGCGCGTTATCCACCGACTCACGGGCCGCCTGACGTGCGGCGGTAGCTTTGGCTGGGTTAGCTTGCTCGTTGGCACTGTAGCCAGCACCGAGACGGGCGTAGAGGTAATCAATCCAGTTGTTATTACCGTTGACCCGGCCTATTAGCAAGCCGGTCACATAGCCGCCCAGCGCCACAAAACCAGCGTGGCCCAGCGCAACCTGCCCGATATAGCCCACTACCAGATTCAAGCCCATCGCAACGATAATGGCTACCCCGATTGAGCAGAGCAGTTGCAGAAAGTATTTATCCTGGGCATAATTCCAGATTGCGGCGAACATAAAAAGGGCCAACGCAATTACCGCGCTGTAATCTTTAACCCATTCTGGCAGGGCAAAACCGACTTGCCGGGTTTTCTTGTTTGCTTCAAGGTTAGTCATTCTAATTCCTTCTAACAGCCTAAACGTGATAACCATTTTCATAAATCGGTAGGGGTTCGAAGGGTCGAACCCAATTGGGCTTGATGAATCAAGCCCCTACCAGTTTTGAAACTGGTTCTAACAACTTATACTTTCTGCACCAGTTGCTTGCCAAACAACCCGGTTGGCTTGACCGCCAGCACCACAATTAGCAGCAAGAAGGTTAACGCTCGATAAAAATCAATGCTCACATAGAACTGAATTAGTTGTTCGCTCAGGGCGTATAGTATGGCGGCAATTGCAATACCCGATAAATTATCCAGACCACCGATAATCGCTACGGCGAAAGCGGCGATGCCGAAGCCCGTGCCAGTCTCTGCGCCCATCCCTCCGATAATTGGGGTCAATAGCAATCCACCCAGGGCGGCTAAACCACCACACAGCGCAAATGCAATCATCTTTACCAGGTTAACGTTGATTCCCATAAGGCTGGCGGCGGTAGGGTTAAATGCTACAGCCTTGACCGATTTGCCCAGCAAGGTGCGATTGAAAAAAAGCTGCAACGCGCCGATTACTATGACCGTAATAAGTACCGTAATTACTTTTTGCCAACTGACCGATTCACCGAGTACATTGAACTGGCCTTCTACGGCTGAATTCAGGGGCAGACGTTCCGCTCCCATCAAAATCTCAACGACATTACGTAAGATAATCGCCAGTGCTACGGTACTCATAATCCAGCCAATCGAAAGCCCGGTGCTGAAGGGCCGCATTACATAGCGTTCGAGTAGCACGCCCGCACCCGCCATCAACAGTACCGCTACTATATAGGCTACCCACAAAGGCCAGAGCGGGCGGGTCGAACTTGCTAAAGCGGCGCTATCACTTTGCCAGTTGGTTGCCAGGAAAATACCTATCATACTGCCGACCATTACAAATTCGCCCTGGGCAAAGTTTAAAGTTTCAGTGGTAATAAAAGTCAAGCTGAAGCCAAAAGCAATCAAAGCGTAGACCGCCGCATTGGATAAACCGCTAAAAAATACCTGGATAAGAACTTCCATCTTCGCAAGCTTCCTCTTTATAATACTGTTTGGTTTTTCTTTTTCTAACACTAACGAAATAAGCAGATTGGCGAGGGATAATAACTTTCCCTGGTTTTTACCGATTTTTGCAAAAATCGGTAAAAACCAGGAAAGGTGCTACGCTATTTGTTTTCCAGCTTAATCATCTTGCCTTCCTTCCAGATGGTCAGGAAGAAGTCGGCGCGGGTGAAAGCTTCGTGATACTGGTTCGAGAATGGTTTGTCGTACTTCTTGATGACACCGTCGTAGCTTGCCAAATTTTCCAGGGCATCGCGCAACTTATCGCGGCTATCGGCTGCACCGGGTTGTTTGAGAGCCGCTGCCAGCATATTCATTGCATCGTAGCTCTGGGTCAGGCCGCTAGGGAAGCCTACCCGGTCAATGTTGTACTTCTTCTTGTATTTATCGAAGAATTCCTTCTGCTTTGGGTTATTGGTATCTACCGCGATAGTCTGCGGCACAATCGTACCCTCTTCCAGCCCTTTAGCATTGTCGGGGAACGGTGGCATCGAAAGACCCCACGAGCCGATTACTGGTACGCTATCCATACCCAGGTCTTTCATGGCCTTCTTGACGTTAGCCGCGTCCGCACCCAGACACCACATTACGATTACATCTGCACCAGCCTGCTTTACTTTGGTAAGTAGCGGCTTGAAGTTATCCGCCGCATCGTTTAGCTGGAACTGCTCTACCAGTACCGGGGTTACGTTTCTTTCGGTGAAAGCTTTGAGCAAGTCGTCCCGGCCCAATGTGCCGTAACCGCTGCTGTCGTGCAATACCGCTACTTTCTTGGCTTTGAGCGTATCCACTACATAAGTGGCAACAAAGGGGGTCTGTTCGTCATCGCGCATTGAAACGCGGAACACGTAGCTTGGCGTAGAACTGGTATCGCGGGTGATTACCGTGCCAGTCGTTACCGGGATAACCCAGGGGGTCTTACCCTGGTTTACAATTGGCGATTGCTTCGTACCGACGGCGGTGTTAGCCGTACCGATTAAGCCCACCACCTTCTCTTTGTCAATCAAATCGCGCACGTTGCTGATGCCGGTTTCGGGGTCGGCTTTGTCATCGCGTTCAACCGTGACAATCTTGCGACCATTGACACCACCTGCGGCATTGATTTCTTCGACTGCCATATCAACGCCGCGTTTGATTGCCGTACCGAGCGTCTGGCTACCGCCCGTCAGGGGAGCCATCAGGCCAACACGAATATCAGCGCCCGTACCAGCCGCCGCTGCGGTAGTCGCACCTGCGGCAGCAGTGGTTGCGGCGGCAGCAGTAGTCGCACCTGCGGCGGCAGCAGTGGTCGCGGCTGCCGCTGCGGTAGTAGCAGGGGCGGTAGGGGCTTCGGTGGCGCTGCTAGGGCCGCAAGCTGCCAGCATCAAGCTGACCAAAAGCGCCAGGGCCACCAGTAACCCAACCCGAGTCTGTTTGTACATAGTTAGTGCATCCTCCTCCATTTACAAGTTACAAGTAAAATTTTCGCGTTAGTAGTTAACTGTCCGTTGGTTTGTTTCGATTCTCACACAACCAAATTCTGTAGCTGCTCTAAAGGCTGTTTGCGAGTTTAGCTATCAATTTAGCTGTTTATGAAGAACCGATTAAATATTACAAACCTTCCTTGTCCATAAGCAAGAAAGATAATTTAAGATTTGCAGGAAAACTAAAAAATTGTGGCACCTGCTTACCATCTGGCGAGGAGATGGTAGGGTGGTAAATTCTTAACTCTTGGCTTAACGTTTTGATTATAGCATACACTATGGTTGCGTCAAATTTATGCGTTGTTAATGCTTTACCAATTTTATTATAATCCAGTTACAAACCAGTTACACTTCTGCCCACAAATTTGGTTTCCAGTTACAAATAAATGCCCAATACACAGTAGTTTTTGGTAGATATTGCCTTTACTTATTCGCTGATGTAATCCGTCCGTAGTCCCAGCGTTTCTGGCACGTGCAAGCGCAGCATAATATGATTAATTTCTTTGGGTATCTGGTCGGGAGTTAGCCGCGAGACTACAATCATGGTCAAAAACGAAAGTGGCACCGACCAGATAGCCGGTTGCGCCAGCAGCGTTGCGGTGAGCGGCCCAACTCCGCGTACTATTCCGCCACTGCCGATTGCTGCCCCGGTTTCGCCCAATAGCATGGTGGTGACAATCGCTGCCGATGCCAGAATACCACCCGCCAACAGGCCCGCCGTCGCCCCGACCTTGCTCAGTCCCTTCCACCACGTTCCCAGCACCAATAGCGGGAAGAAACTGCTGGCGGCAATCGCAAAGGCCCAGCCGACCAGCATATTAATATCAAACTTGTCCACAAACAGCCCGCAAACTATTGCGCCGCCGCCCGCTGCCAGTGCCGCCAGTTGAAAAGCCCGCCGTTTGCTTCGGGCCGATGCTTCTGGCACTAAAATTTTGCCATAAATATCGTGCGCCAGCGCCCCCGATACCGAGACCAAAAGGCCGCTAAAAGTGGACATAAAAGCGGCAAACGCCCCTGCCGCTACAATTGCGCCCAGCACATCGGATAACCAATCTGGCCCGACCTTTCCCGGCAGGCTCAACACTACGCTATCGGTGGTGCCACTGGCGTATAATTCCGGCGAATGTATCCGACCCATCACCCCGAAAACGGGTGGGAACAGATAAAATATCCCGATGAGTGCCAGCACCAATAGAGTAGTATGGCGGGCGCTGCGCCCGTCTTTGTTGGTGTAAAATCGTACCAGAATATGCGGCAAGCCCGCCGTGCCGAAAATAATTGCAATCATCAGCGAATAGGTATAGAGCAGCGACAGGCCCGGATTGGCCTTGCTATCGCCCGTTAGCGGGCCGAACGGTGCGCCCCAGCTTTGTCCGCTCGGAGCGTTCGGTACGGGCTGGCCCTGCTCAAAATAAAACTGGTTCGCACTCAACAAAGTCAATTCGCCTGCCGAAACCGTCACAGGGCGTTCTGCTACCAGAATTACTTCTTGTCCAGCTTCGGTACGTACTCGCCCGTTTTCCTGCGGGGTGAAACCTGTAACATCGGTAAAGCGCAGACGAGTTTCGGCCTTAAAATCCAAGGTTAGGTTTTCATTAAAGCGCGGAATTTGTTCGCTCCGCCCTGCCTCAATATGGCTGTTGTAACCACCTAGCAATGTAAGCATAATAAAAATCGGGACGGCAATGGCGAATAGTTTTACCCAAAACTGAAAAGCCTGTACAAAGGTAATCCCTTTCATGCCGCCCAGCACTACGTTCATCGTAATAACGCTGCCTACTACCATTACTCCGACCCAATAGGGCAAATGCAATACCGTTTGTAGGGTTACGCCTGCCCCTTTCATCTGTGGCAGCATATAGAAGAAGCCGATTATCATCACAAAGAAGACTGCCAGCTTTCGCAAATTCAGGCTATTGAAGCGGCCCTCGGCATAATCCGGCACGGTATAAGCCCCAAAACGACGCAACGGCCCGGCTACAAACAGCAGCAAAAACAAATAGCCCGCCGCGTAGCCCACTGGATACCACAGCACATCGTAGCCGAACTTCATCACCATTCCAGCCACGCCCATAAACGAGGCCGCGCTTAAATACTCGCCGCTAATCGCCGCCGCGTTCATAAATGGCCCAACCGCCCGGCTTGCCACGAAAAAATCGCTGGTGGTACGCACAATCCGGGTTGCCAGAATTCCCAGCGTCGCGGTTGCGATTATTACGCTTAAAATGGTGATTACCGAAAGCCAATTGATGCCCATGATTATTCTTGCGCCTACCTGACCATTTTGGTGAAATCTTCTTCGTATTTGTCGGCGGTGGTTACGAAATAAAAAGCCAGCGCCCAAATAAGCGGGTAAATTAAAATACCCAAAAACAGCCAGCTAATTTCAAACCCGAAAATCTCGAAGGCTACCAGCGACCGCAGGAAAAAATTTAACAGGGGAAAACTAAAAATAAGTACCAAAAAAGTAACCGCGATACTCACGCTCAAGGCCCGTTGCCGCTTGATTAAATCGTCCAGGAAGACCGCGCCGTAATTGGTCTGCTCTGCCACTTCCTGCAAAGTTTCCTCGTCCGGCGAGTAATACAGGAGAGCCGTTTCCGCTTCCGGCAAATCGCCTTCGACCAGTTCGTCAAGTTCTTCCAGTTCTTCTAATTCGCGCAGCACTGCCTCTTCTTCGGCCTGGTCATATGCAAATTGCTTGTTGCTCTTTTCGGTTCTAAAATTACGCAGCATCGCCGTAACCCGACTTCCCAATCCAACGCTGGATTTTCCACCTTAAACTGCGGGTGAGCGTCAATTTTTTGCAAAACCCGGACGTTCACGTCCGGGTAGGCTTGGTTCTGGCGCAAAAAATTGACGCTCACCCTTAAACTGCCTTCTGCTTGCTTTTGTTATATCCCAAGCATAAACTTTCTGCTCCCAAAAGTAAAGCCTTTTGGGGATTTGTAGCAAATTGCAGTGTTATCGAGTCAGGAGTTTAGTGTATTGGCTCATTGCATCGCCCTTTTGGTTAGGGGCAACGTTCGAGGACGAATGCAATTAGCCAATACCAGTGGGTCAACTTCTCGGCACCCTGCTATATGGTAGTTATCAAAAAGGGGTGAGGCCCACCTGGGTAGCCCACCCCTCGCCTTCAAAAAGGTTTAAGCTTCCGGCGGCGTGGGGGCGGTTGCCCCTACCGGAATACCTTTGGGTTCGGCTGCCCCTTCCATTTGTTCTGCTCCAACGCCAGTTTCAGCCCGGAAGTGCATTTCGGCGTAGCGGGCCTCGGCATAGGTTTCCTTGCTCAGGAAAGTAAAGCCAAAGGCGCAGAGGAAGCCTAACGGCACGCTCACAATGCCCGGATTCTCAAGCTGGAACGGGGCATCAAAGCCGAGTGGCCCGTTGTAGCTTAACAGAATCAGGCCAACCGAAACAACCAGACCACCCAGCAAACCGCCGACTGCTCCTGCTGTGTTAAAGCGCTTCCAGAACAGAGTCAGCAAGATTACCGGGAAGTTTGACGAAGCGGCTACTGCAAAAGCCAGCGCTACCAACGCCGCCGCGTTTGCGCCCGGTAACAAGACTGCCAGCAGAATTGCCAGCGCCCCAACTATAAAGGCGGTGATACGAGCGACCAACACTTGCTCCTGTTCGCTTTCTTTGCCGTTCTTGACGATGTTCAGCCATACGTCATGGGCGAAGGCGCTCGAAGCAGCAATCGTCAATCCGGCGACCACTGCTAGAATGGTCGCGAAGGCCACCGACGCGATAAAGGCGTAGAGAATCTCACCGCCAACTTTATCCGCCAGCACCACCGCTGCCATGTTCGAGTTGGTTACAAACTTGCCAGTGGCATCGGCTGTACCGATATTTGGTACGCCGACCAGCGTTGCCGCCCCAAAGCCCAAAAACGTGGTCATAATATAGAAGCCGCCGATGATGACCATGGCCCAGACCACGCTCTTGCGTGCTTCCAGTGCATCCGGCACGGTATAGAAGCGTACCAAAATGTGCGGCAAGCCCGCCGTCCCGAAGATAAGCGCCACGCCCAGCGAAATCAAATCGAGTGCGCCCCAGCCTTTGCCCTTCTTTTCCGCCGGGACTGCGTTTGTCCCGTTATAGCGTCCACCGGGTGACATAAAATCATTGGTTGTGCCAGCTAATTCGCTGTTTTTGTAGCTGTTCTTGAGCGGGGTCGCCAGCGTTACATCCAGACTCTTCTTGTCGGCTGCCAGCGTGCTGCTCTTGACCGCCACCGTTTCGGTGTTGCCAGTCTTGTCACCCAGGTACAACTGCTTATTTTCAGGTATTACCGCCGTTGCGTTAATCTTGATAGCGGTTGCGCCCGCCGCCGCTTCGCTTACCAGCTTGGTTTTGCGAACCTGGGTTGCCTCATCGAAGAACGCGCCGATGTTGAAGTTGAACTGGGCCAGTACCAGAATAGTCAGCAGAATCGTACCGGCAATCAGCAAAAGCGCCTTCACAATCTGTACCCAGGTCGTCGCCACCATGCCACCGAAGACCACATAAACCAGCATGATTGCGCCGACGATAATAACCGCCAGAGTGTAATCCAGCTTCAGCAACAAATTAATCAGCGAACCCGCCCCGACCATCTGGGCAATCATGTAGAAGGTCGAAACCGTCAGGGTGCTGACCGCCGCCGCCGCCCGTACTGGCTTCTGCTTCATGCGGAAAGCCAGTACGTCCGCCATCGTAAACTTGCCCAGGTTGCGTAATGGCTCGGCTACAATCAGTAGCACGGTCAGGTAAGCTACCAGCCAGCCCACCGAATACATAAAGCCGTCGTAGCCCTGCGTGCCAATGATACCAGCGATGCCCAAAAAGGAGGCCGCGCTCATGTAGTCGCCTGCTACTGCGATGCCGTTCTGCCAGCCCTTAATTTTGCGGCCCGCCGCGTAGAAATCGGCGGTAGTTTTGGTCTGTTTGCTGGCCCAAAATGTAATACCCAGGGTAATCGCTACAAAGACCGAAAAGAAAACCAGGGCCGTAATGTTCGGTTCTTTCGACTGGCTGGCGAGCTGCGCTGGCACACTAGCCAGTATATTTTCTACCAGATACATGGCTAGACTCCTCTCTGAGCGCGCAATTTGCGGGCCTGCTCTACAATTTTAACCACCAGTGGGTCGAACACCTTGCTGGCCTTGCTCAAATACATAAAAGCCAGAATCCAGGCCATAAAGAACTGCGACAGGGCAAAGAGGTAAGCAATGCTTACATTGCCGAGTATGCGCGTATCCATCTCTTTTGGGAAAAGACCTACCAGTACTGGCAGGGCGAAGTAGTAGAGAATAAAGAAAATAGTCGCTGGAAGAATAAAACCTACCTTGGCTTTCTCCAACTGCTGAAATTCCGGGGCGTTTTCGACTACTTCGTAAAAATGTTCCTTCTCTAAATCTTCGGCACTCCGCTCCCCATCTTTGAGTGGGTTTAGTTTGTCGCGACCAGCCACGTTTGCCATCCTTTTTCCTCCTCGAAAAATTCAAATCCAGTTCAGGCTTTTAGTCTTAGAGTCTGTTTCATACATGGTAGGGGTTCGATTTATCGAACCCAATTGGGCCTGATAAATCAAGCCCTACCGCGCTTTTAAATAGCTAAAAAGACCAGTAAACCTGACGCTACCGTCCGTACCTGATAACCAAACATGAGCGAACTTAACCCTATTCACCCGGCGAGTCTTGTTAAGTCCCATTGGACTTAATTTAGTTTATGAACTTTGTTGGTCTAAAATTATGCGTGTTGCGCCGTGGTACTCTTTTTCTTTAAATAAAAAGACAGCATGAAAGAGTTTTTCGCTCCTGCCTTTATTTTAGTCGAAGTTTTCAAACAGGAAAAGAGTTATGCGCCAGATGGTCTAAAAGTTGCCTTTTTTTGCATTAGTTGGCAGGTGAAATGCAAAAGAAGTGATGAGTGATGAGTAATGAGTGATGAACCTCTTCAGGTAGGCTGCGGCAGACAGTGACGAGAAATAGGAAAATGATGGTGGAGTGAAACAAAACTGGATTTTACAGGTAATATTTTTGTAAGGTTTGTAACTGTTCGCTAATCTTGAAGCAGTATTATGTGTCAAGGCGAATGTAATACTAAAACTGTATTTGCCTTAAATGGTATAATTAATCCAGGAGGAAAATATAATGGAAGATATGAAGAATAAACCCGAAAGTTATTGGAAAGAAAAATTGACCCCCGAACAGTATCAGGTTTGCCGCCGCAAGGGAACGGAGCGGCCCTTTACTGGCGCACTCTATAATAATCACGCCAGTGGCACTTATGAATGTGTTGCCTGTGGTCAGGCGCTCTTTTCGTCGGATGCCAAGTTTGAATCTGGCACAGGCTGGCCCAGCTTCGACGACCCGATTAATGCTCAAAACGTTGAGTTGCACGAAGACCGTTCTTTCTTTATGAAGCGGGTCGAGGTGACGTGCCGAAATTGTGGTTCGCACCTGGGTCACTTGTTTGATGACGGGCCACGCGAGACGACTGGTATGCGCTATTGTCTCAATTCGGCGGCGCTTCAGTTTCAGCCCCAGACAAAGAAAGATACACTGGGAATAGATATAGAGCCAACTAGCCAAAAAACTACTGTCACTGCCGCTTTTGGGGCGGGCTGCTTTTGGGGGGTGGAAGCCGAGTTCCGCCAGCTAAAAGGAGTAGTCTCAACATCGGTTGGCTACGAAGGTGGCAGCCATCCCCGACCAACCTATCATGATGTTTGTACTGGCAAAACCGGCCACGCTGAAACGGTTGAAGTTGAGTACGACCCGTCGCGTATTTCCTACGAAGATTTGTTAAAAGTTTTCTGGGAAAATCACGACCCGACCACACCCAATCGACAGGGGCCGGATTTTGGCACGCAATACCGCTCGGTCATTTTCTACCATACGCCGGAGCAGCAAGCCGCCGCCCTTGCTTCTAAAGAAAAGCTGGAAAAGGCTGGTCGCTTCAAGCGTTCTATCGTCACTCAGATAGTGCCGGCTTCACAGTTTCATCTGGCCGAAGATTACCACCAGCAATATCTGGAAAAGCGCGGCCTGTCTAGCTGCAAACTGGACTAAACTTAGCTGAATAAAAAACTTTCTTTTCCTCAAACCTTTGAGGAAAAGAAAGTTTTTTATTTATTAGCAATCAGTTGGTAAACCTCAATGCGGCTATGGTTGCCGGGCTTTGGGCTGGTGTAGACCAGGCTCAAGTGAATTTCGGGGTTAGACCCTTTGTAAGCCGCCGCCAGAAAGTCGCTATCGTCCAGGCGAGTTGTGCCGTCCAGCGAAATCAAATCATCATCGGCGCGAGTAACCACCACAAAGCCTGTTCCTTGCGCCAGTGCTTGCTCTGCATAAAGTTTGAATTTACCTTCTTGCAAAGTTACTGCTGTAACCGTTATGGAAGGTTGGTTGTTCAATAGAATGGGCAGGCTTTGGTTAGCCGTCACCATCCCTGCTGCTACCAGCACTGTCAGATGCTTCCCCTCATTTTTAGCTTCGCCTGTCAGAAAATTCGCCGCGCCATTCAACCCGTAGCCACTGGGCCATTCTTCAATATATTGGGCCTGGTCATCGTGCGGCAAAGCGGCGTTCGGCGGGTCGGTTATAATTTGCCAGTTCAGCCAGAGTGCTGGAAGGGTCAATACTATAATGAAGGATGGTGCTATTGCTTTCGGTAAACGTCGTCCCCACTTTCGATACCAGCACTTGCCCAAATCGTTTAGCATAGCCGCTAGTAGAATAAAGAACGGTACGAGCATATATAAAACGTAACGGGCAAACGAAATGCGTGCTATTAATACTAACCCCAGCATGGGTAGTAATCCCAAACCCAGCAATAAAGCTCCTCGTCGTCGGTCACGTACCAGACACCAGCTTGGTAACGCCGCCATTAATAACAAAAAGGGCGCGGTCAGATAGGAATAAAACCAATCGGTCACATCGCGCAAATTATCTACAAACACGATGGTGTCTATATCCGCCAGATGGGTATCCAGTTCTTCGCCCCAAACCCCGTTATAAAAATGGAGAATCGGTACAGTAGCAAGCAATAAAACGGGGAGGGTTATCAACAAACGCAAAGCCAATTGCCCGCGCTGTTGGGCCGGATAAATCAACAGCAATACTAGAGGCGGCATTATAAGGGCGGTGACACCCGAAAGCTTGGCAAGCTCGGCGCAGGTCAGCGTCAGGCCCAATAAAATAGCGTAAGCCACAATTGCCGTAGGACGTTGGGCATCAAAGAGGCGCAGACTAAAAACCAAAACTAGCGTAGTGAAGCTGGTCATTAGCGGGTCAACCAGAGCCATCCGTTCGTGCCAGACTACAAAAGGCATTATGGCCCAGAGCCAGGCGGCAATCAGGCCCACCTGTACATTATAGAGCCGCCGTCCAATTAAATAGCAACCGCCCAGCGTTACCAGCCCACTAAGCACGGAAAGCAGACGCGCTACCAGCAAAAGATTTTCTGTGCCGGATAAATTATAAAGGAAAGCCAGCAACCAGCCCTGCAACGCTCGTCCGGCATTGCCCAGCACCCATAAATTTCCGGCTTGCGCCCCGCGCCCGGTGGAAATATGCAGCCCTTCATCCAAAAAGATAGGCAAGACCATCAAGTTGGTAAGCCGTAAGCCCAGGTAGGCTACCACTGCGCCTGTTCCCCAGGCTATAATTTGGCGAGAACTCAGGTTGGTCTGGTCGTTAGCGTCAGGCTGTTCGATTTCCGCCGCCCCGGTTTTAGCTTGAGCCAACACGGATTACCTCAACTGCAACTTTTACTCTTACTCTAGCTACGTCTATTTTAGCATCGTATAGTAACCTGTTTTATCATAACCTACCAAACCATTTTGTTCAAGCTAATAAATGAAATCAGAAGTACCTATTTGTGAAATTGTAATTTCTTCTCAAGCTTATTTTATCAGAGGTATTTATAGGGGAGTTCATACGGTCTTGGCGTACACGAGCGTGCTACGCACATCGCCTTGAACCGTTAAGGCATCGTTGACATGCAAGCCTTCCAGCGGGAAGCCTAGCCGTTCGGCCACGTTTTTGCTCTTGATATTGTATTCGTCCATCCGAATTTCGACTCGCCTTGCCGCCAGCACTTCAAACGCAAACTTGCTGATAGCGGCGACGGCTTCGGTGACATAGCCCTGTCCCTGAAACTTTTTTCGACACCAATAGCCAATCTCGAATTTGGGAACCGGCCAGTCTATGCGGTGCAGGCCGCTTCCGCCTACAAAAGTATTAGTTTCTTTGAGGAAAAGAAACATTAGTAAATCTTCCCGCTTCAGCCACTTTACATAACCATTGCGGGCCACTAATTCTGAGTCTTCTACTGTTGGGGTATTCAGCGCCCAGGGCATCCAAATCCGCAAATCCTCGATTGTTTCAAGAATTGCTTCGTTGACCACTTTCCCATCGCCCGGTCTTGGCGCTCGAATAGTCAATCTTTCCGATTCAAACGAGTCGGGAAAATCTTTCAAGATTTCATTCATCCCTGCATATCCTCAATCCTCAGCCCTTTATTCAAAATTATAAGTTTCAGGCTTTTGAAAATCTGTTAGATTTTCAAAAGCCTGAAACTTATAATTTTACTATGCTATCCAGCCCCGGCTTTTGGCTATTTGCGAACCGAGCAAGCCGAGCAGCACTTCGTTGGGCGTGCCTTTGGCTTCGGGGTGGTACTCGAAGCGGGCGCGCTCGAAATACTGGACGACGTAAGTTTTGCCGTCGGCCTGATTTAGTTCGCTAAATTCTTCGGTCAGCGGGAAGCCAAATTGGGCCAATCCGCCATATTTTTGCCAGTAGGTACGGAAAATACCCCCTAAACTATGATCCGTCTCCCTAAAGAAAAGTTTGTCCGAACCAACGCTACTACTCTGGATAGACTGGAATGGCCCTTCGCCTGCTTCCTTGCGTCCAGTTGTAACGTTTGAGCCGAGCAGACCGAGCAGCACTTCGTAGGGTGTGCCTTTGGCTTCGGGATGATATTCAAAGCGATTACGCTCGAAATACTGGACGGTAAAGCCGCCTTCCTGGAATTCTTCGCTGATAGGGAAGCCGTAGAGCCAGAGTCCGCCATGCTCTTCCCAATATTTCTTGAAAACGCCGGACAAATTATGCCCAGTTTCTTTAAAGTAAAGCGAGTTGGGCGTATTTTGCTGGGCGGCACGCTGGAAAGCATTGCTGATTAGCGGTATGTTGACGGTATAATCTTCGTTAGGTTCGGCTATGAAGCTGATGTAAGCACCTTTTCTATCCATGCCCAGGCTTTGCCCGCCGTTGTTGGTCAGCGTCGGTGGGTTGACCTTGTTCCAACTGGGGAAGAATTTGCTCAAGTCGAAAGTGATCCGACCCTTCGAGGCGCTGGTGAAATAAACCTTGCTCAACGACCCGCCGGGCCACCAGACTTGCCAGCCCACGTTATCATTTTGGTGCAAATCTATGCGGTTATTGGTGTAATCCTTTAAATTGCTGAAAATAGTATCGCCCGAAGTCCACATATAGGTCACGTCCAGCCCATCGCGGCTTTCCAGCAGCACAAAATCGCCCGAAGAAGTCGGGTTGGCCGCAATATAATTATGAATGGCACGGGCGACGTAAAAGGCCGGTTTGGGCCGATTCTGGTCGTCCAGCAAGCCATAATTATTTTCTTCCGGGTTTGCGCCCGATGGATAATTGGTCAGCATCCACTTGAAGCCGCCCGCGAAACCCCGGCTATAAAGGAACAGCCAGACCGCCGCCTCGTAATTAGCCGTCAGGGTGAGCGGCACACTCTTGCCCGCCCCGTGCGAATTAGTATAGCCAAATTCTTCCAGCACCACGGGCCGACCCGTGTGGCGCGTCCTGAGTTGGTCAAGCATCTGGAGGGTGGTGTAGATGCTATTCGCGCCTTCGGGGGCAAAGCGGTGCAGGGAAGTAAAACCGAGTGTTTGATTAGCCTGTAGATAGGCGAAATAGGGATGGTTGAAGCCGATAGTAACGGGCTTTTCGTTGTCCTGGGTCTTTATTGCGCCCTGCCGTAGCCCAATCCAGATTTCCAGGGTTGAGCTAAGTGCATCTACAAAACCCTTCCAGTAATAGCTATCGGACGATTTCAGCCAGTCCACGAAATTTGTGTTGATGTGAGTGACGACCCATTTGCTGCCTTCATCCAAAAAGGCTTCATACAGTTTGTAGGCGTTGGCATAATAATAGGCCAGTCGGTCAGGTAGCCAGGGTGGAACAATTCGCACTCCGGCGCTGGTTTTGCGCCAGCTATCGGTATCGGCCTGACTGATGCGTTCGCCGTAAGCCTGAATAAGGGCATCGGTTTGCATTATGGGCGTTTTGCCTTCGGGGTATTTGCCGCCCACCAAATCTACAAATTGCGGCTCATTTTTCAAATCGTAGCCAAACACAGTTGGCGATGTGACAAAATGTTTGGCGACCAGCCCGTCCAGTTGGGCCAGCTTTGCAATATCCAGTTCGTCGTAGTCTGCCAGCGTAATCAGCACTTTCAGGTTATTCTGTTCGGCTAATTCGACTACTTTATCCAGCTTGTACCAGCGTCCGCTCAAAATGTCGTCGCGAACGGCAGGCTGAATAAAGATACGGATGGAATTGTGACCGCCCGCCGCCGCCAGCGCCAAATCCTGCCCGATAATATTCAGATCGAACTTATCGTCGTTCCACAAAGCCCAGGCCCGGTCGCCATGCCCTTCGTAGTTCACGCCGGAAAGAAAGACCCGGCGACCCGTGCCGTCCACAAAATCGCTGCCGCGCACTTTAATTGGCCCGCTCACTGTGCTACCGTTATCGGGCCTGATTGGGACAGGGCCGGAATAATTGGCTTTGGTAGAAATATTAGCCGGAAAAGAAGAATTGCTGTTAGCCGAAGCTGTACCGAGGCTAGAAATTAGCAGACCCGATAACATCAGAACACTACAGAGGAAGGCCAGGGGTTTAGTCTTGCGCTCAAGAGCTAAAAATTCCTGACGACGGTTGGCAAGCATAGACAGGATTCCTTTAGTACGAATAAGTAAAATCAGTACAATGTTACGATTTCGCGTCACTAACAAAAGAGTATTTGCTTAACATAAAAAATATACCATAAAAAATCCTGGCGGGCAAGAGTTTATCAGCAGGTTGACACCATTTTTAGAGTAGTTTCGATCATTTTCTGGAAAATATAAATTCAGTGACTTTTTTGAATGGCTTCGGTCTAAGTAAACAACCAGCCCACCAACGAAAAATTAGCCGGCTGGCCTAAAAGTTTGACTAACAAACCCTTTCTTAGTCGCGAAGGCTATTGGCTCAAAGCCTTAGTGAGCCTGCTCTTGAGCCAACCAAAGGCTCTGTTCTCAACCCAGCAGAGCCTTTTCATCCAAAATCAAATCCTCGTTGGTGAAAGGGCAGAATTATGTTATTATAGGTATTATGATTAAATACCGTCAATGAACAAGGGTAACAATAATAAATTGAAGCAGTCGTCGAATTATAAAGGCAAGCAAAGAACAGGCAAATATCGGTCTCCTTATGGAAGCTACTTTTGGTTCGCGTTGGTTTTAATTCTGGTAATCGCGGCTTTAGTGGCCTTTTTATTGAAATTGCCCCTGTATATGGCTTATATGCTTGGAATAAATATTGTGACTCTTGGGTTTTATGGTTACGATAAGCGTCAGGCCCAAAGAGGCGGGTGGCGTGTGCCGGAACTGAATTTGCATTATTTAGCTGCTCTGGGTGGGGCAGTGGGCGGTCTCCTCGGACAGGCCATTTTTAACCACAAAACCCGCAAACAGACTTTTCATATAGTACTGTGGTCGAGTCTTTTAATACATATTCTAGTCTTTTTAGTGTTAAACCAGTTTTTTCTGACTTTCAATTTTGACGCGCTAACAGCGCTATTTAAACAGCTTGGTCGTAATCGGTGAGTAATTACTCTTGTTATGTAATTGTGTTCGTTATTTTATTATTTTAAACTTTTTATATTGACCAAAAGATAATTGTGATGTACCATACAATTGTAGTGGAGAAATTAGGGTTTATAGTTTTTTGAATTTATCCTCCTCAATCTTTTAAATTCGTCCACTCTTCCTAGAATATGTTAATCAATATTACCTGGAATTTCGCAAGGAGATTTAATCATGGCAGCTTCAACTTATGCAAGCCAGCACTCTAAGGGAAAATCTAAAGATTCTCCTGAGAAACTGGCTGCCTATTCAAGCGTTGAAGAGGTATTTTCGCCAACTTTGTCGCGTGCCTTTAACACCGGAAAGCTTAACAGCGCCCAGCGTATCAGCTACGTTCAACAAACCGCGCACAAGTACGGTAATCAGCAGCTTCAGCGTATGCTCCGCACAAAGCAAGAGGCGAAACCCGAAATACAGCGCAGCTGTGACTGCGGCGGTAAATGTGCTGACTGTAAATCTAAATCAGAAGCGCCCGCTGTCGAGTCGAAGGAGATTGCCCGGCGCGAACAAGGGCCAGTTTTGCAACGAGCTTGCGCTTGTGATGCTTCCGCTCCGGTGCAGCAGGAAGAGAAAGGAGTGCAGCGCGCCCCAACCGCCACTGCTCCTTCTCAAACAAACCCTGCTGCTCAACCAACAATACCAGGATTGCCGCCCGGTCTTACCCAAGAACAGGCTAAAAACGACCTTGACCAGTTATTACAAGGCATCAGCCAGTTTCTAGCTCAATCTCAGAGTCAAAGTGCGGCTCCAGCTGCCGCCTCTGGTGGGCCAGGGTTAGTCAATGCCCCTGGCGATAGTGTCGGAGGGATTGGGTCACTTACTCGCGAGAACGATAAATTGGTAGACCGTGGTACGCCTGATTGGGTTGTCAGTTACAAGCCTCAAGCTATTCTCAGGCCGCTTGGTAACGGGCCTGCCCAGCAAAAGGACTTTGCTACCGACCCCAACCGCGACAGTTTTAACCTGGTACGAGGCAACAACGGCATCCTGACTCTTTCCGCCGATATTCACTGGGAGCGCACCTCTCAGAACGGCGGTGGTGGCGGCGGTGGCGGTGGTAAAACCGCGCCGACTGGCATACTAGGTACACTTTGTGATATAGGCACAATTGCTACAATCATTATTCCAGTAGCCAGTCAGACCGTTAAACTATTGTGCAAAGCGGCTGATGCTAAAGAGCGGGCCAAAATAATTGACAGCCTGACCGATGCTCAACTTTGTGCATTAATGGCAGCACTAGGAGCTTTGAGCGGTTCGGTTATACCTATTCTCGGCACGATATTTGGCGGCCTGGGTAGCACAGCAGTTTGCGGTGTTTTAAGCTTTTTGGGAGTGGGCGACTCAATTCGCAACAAGCTTAAGGAGTTGTTTGGGGTTGATCCGGGCAAGGGCGGTGGCAACACCCCACCTACTCCGGTAACGATTGTGGATAAAGGTGATGCTCGTGCTTTCCTGGAAACTCGTTTCTCCTTTGGCGCTGACGGGCAATTACAATTGCTTGGCACCCCACCAACGGGTCAGTCACGCGGCAAAGCGGGCGAACTGATAAACCCGGTTCAATTCTCACGCGACACCAGCCCAACCGGGGCTTTGATTAGCATCGTTCCTTTGTTGCACAGTAGCATCAGCAGCACGCGGGCCAATGGTGAGACAGTTCCTGATATTAATGATTTCCAGCAGAGTTTTGCAATTGATCTGCTTGTACCACCAGCACCAGCGCCAATTGTTTTCTGCTGTAGCAAGCAACTCTTCCCATTTATTGTTGCCAAAGAGCGGTTTGAGCGGGAAGACGAAAAGCAACAGGAACTCTTTAACTGGTTTGAAGCACTTAGCCCGAAGGTACGCAAGAGTATTCAGGACAAACAAACCAGGGTGACAGTAATCGGACGGGCCAGTAATACCGGCTCGAAAGAATTTAACCTGGGTCTGGCTGAACGACGCGCCAAACATGTTTCTCAGATGATGAGCGATTTTGGCGGTAGCGAGGCCCGAATCGACTCGTTTGCTTTTGGTCGTCTAACGGCGAAAGCACCGGGCGAAAACGGCTTCGAGCGGCGGGCGGAAGTTATTGCAAAGGGTGAAATACCAGCCTCTGACCCTAATCAACCCGACTTAACGCCTCCCTGCGGAACTAATGTTCCAGATGAAGGTGGCATTTGTTCTGACCCGGCAACACTTTAACTTTTCGCAGTGCCGTTCACAAGAGCGGCACTGTTTTAATTTAGAGATGCTTTATTTTCAGCATTCTTGCATTTTTACAACAAAACCAAAGACCCCTACTTCTCTATAAAACGCGCTGTTGTATATGCTTCCTACAAAGTTGGTGTCGCTGGCTCTTCAAAAGGTTATTTGAATGAAACAGAGCTTGAGAGTTTGTGTAAGCAACTACCAGTAACTGAAAGTGGGACATAATTGGCTGAATCAAGCTGAGTCCGGTAGGGGCGCATCGCATACGCCCGTTTGACCAGACTTAGTGTTCAAGGGCGTATGCGATGCGCCCCTACCTCCAGACCGTACCTGTAAATTATATTTAAGCTTCATTGTAAATAGTTTGACCATAATCGGTGGGTAGTTACAAATTTTCCCAAATTTGAACCGATTTGCGAAAAGTAGATAAGCATCCTGACCATGTGAAAAAATTTACTAGCATTGACTTAGTCAGTTCTGAATGTTATAATTCTGAGCATATAAAGAGTCCGTAAAACTTAAGTGAAGTTATGGTTAATGCTCAAATTCAAGTAAGAATTATAGCTATTGTTCGCTCCGCCCGGAGCGCTTGACATGCCCGATAAATAGATATAAATACTGAGAGCGAGGAATAAAATGGTAGTAGGTGAAACCCTTGAATTATTTATAGTCTTCGCCATGGTCATAGTCTCCATTATAATTGTGATGCTTATTCAACGCTCTACAGGAGGCGTAGACGAAGAAGAATGATAAACGATAAACTCCAGAAAAATGATGACATTCGCTTCGCCGAGGCAGAAGAGCAGGCTTATCCTACCGAATTGCCCGACACCGAGTGGTTTCGTACCAACGTTCCTTGCCAGTACACCTGCCCCGCTCATACCGATGTAAGCAACTATATCGGGCTGGTGGCGCAGGGCCGCTTTGATGAAGCCTATATTCTAAATCGGCGCGACAATGTGTTCCCCGGTATTTTGGGCCGGATTTGCGCCCGCCCCTGCGAAAGCACCTGTCGGCGCGGCCTGATTGATAAAACTATTCGGATTTGCTGGCTCAAGCGTAGTTCGAGCGATTTGCGGAGCGATAAATTTAAGCCGAAGAAAGCCCCGGTTACTCGCGAACAAAAGATAGCAGTGGTTGGCGCTGGCTCGGCGGGTCTGGCTTGCGCCCGCGATTTGGCGATTATGGGCTATCGCACCGTAGTTTATGATATGTTCCCCGAACCGGGCGGCATGTTGACTGGCGGCATCCCAATCTGGCGCTTGCCCCGCGATGTAGTGCAGAACGAAGTAGACGAATATTTTGATGCGCTCGGTGTCGAAATTTACCTCAATACCAAAATCGGCAAAGATATTCCGTTGGATGCACTGATGGAGCGCTTTGACGCGGTTTATCTGGCGGCGGGCTGTCAGCTACCCGCGACGCTCGGCATCCCCGGCGAAGATTTGCAGAACTTTGAATACGGCTTACCCTGGCTCGAAAAGATTAACTATCACCATCCCGAAGAAGCTTCGATGGGCGAACGAGTGGTAGTTATCGGTATGGGCTTTACTGCGATGGACTGCTGCCGTAGCGCAATTCGGATGGGTGCGAAGAAAGTAGACGTGGTCTATCGCCGTACTCAGCTCGAAGCCCCGGTAGAAGAATATGAAATCGAGGAATCCGAACTGGAAGGGGTAGTCTTTACCTATCTTTCTACCCCGGTTGAAGCGGTTGGCGAGAACGGCAAAGTTACTGGCATGAAGTTTATCCGCAATAAGCTGGGCGCGCCCGATGCGAAGGGTCGCCGTTCGCCAGTAGCGATACCAGGCAGCGAGTTTGTTATTCCCTGCGATGTGGTAATTCCGGCGACGGGCCAGTGGAGCGACGATACCTGGATACCCAAAGAACTGGGCGTTAAGGTACGCAAGGATGGTCGCCCGATAGCTGACCCCGAAACCTGGATGACCAACGTACCCGGCTTGTTTGCCGGCGGCGACTACACCGAAGGCGCACGCAATATTATTTCGGCTATCGCCGACGGACACAAATCTGCCAACGCCATTCACGAATATCTGACGGGCCAGACTCCGCCGCGCCGCCGTTCCAGCCACGAAGTGATGGAAGTGTGGCGACGTAGCCTCGATTACGAAAAGATTGAGCGCCAGGAAATGCCCATGCTGCCGTTGCAGAATCGCTGGGGTGAAGATGTGCGCCGCAACCTCGAAATCGAAGTGGAAGTGGGCTACACCCGCGAGATGGCGATGAAAGAGGCCACCCGTTGCTTACAATGTGCCTACAACATCCTGATTGACAGCGATTTGTGTATTCTGTGCGCGGCGTGCGTGGATGTCTGTCCCGAACGCATCATCCGGCTTGTACCGCTCAAAGAACTGGACGGCATCGCCGGAGCTGACCAGTATCAGGCCGACCCCGCGATGGCAGAAGCTCAAACGCTCTTGCTGGACGAGAACGAGTGCATCCGTTGTGGTCTGTGCGTGGTACGCTGCCCGACGCAAGCTATCAAAATGGCCCGCTTCAACTACAGCGACCCGAAAGCACACTGGTACGTCAGCGAACCCGGCCTGAGTGCGCCAATTCCGAAGTAGTTTTGAATTTTGAGTTTTGAATTTTGAGTTAAAATGCCTGGATGAGGTAGCCTTAACTCAAGGTTCAAAACTCAGGAAATAATTTAGCAGGAAAAATAAGTGCCTGAAGGCCGTTGGTCTGGTGATGATAGGACAGTTGATAAAATAATCTCTGAGGAAAAGAAATCCAGTATCCGAAGAGTTTTTCCAGGCGACTATTTAGATAAAAAGCCTGACCGAATTTACAAAGATGCAGAAGACAAAAAAATATCGTCCAAGCAGAGAAAAAAGGCTATAACTGCTCGGAAACTGCTCGATAGTATTGAGTATGATGATTAGCTTCAATTTATGACGAGCAACTGTCGTTGTCTGGCCCGGAAGGATTGTGTATTATGAAGACGAATTGGTATGTAGCGACTTTGATAATACGTTCCAGGGTAGAGGGTGATAATTCGAGTGCGCGGCCTTGTGATGAGCAAATCCGGCTTATCCGGGCGCAGGATGAAGAAATAGCTTACCAGAAAGCCTTAAAGCTGGGCAAGGCTGAAGAACAATCCTATCAGAACGGAGAAGGTGAGACGGTCTATTGGGAATTTGTCGGTCTGGCAAATCTGGAAGAACTCACCGAGTCCATCCAGGATGGCACAGAAATTAGAAGTCGCCTTTTCGATAGCAGCAACCCTTCCAGCCTGGTGCGCCCGAAAGACCAACTTTCGGTTTATCTGGGCCGCAGTAACAATGAGCAAACTGTTCAAGCATCATCGGTAGCATCTTAAGTTTTACAGAGCAATACTTCTGAAATTTAATTTAACACCTAGAGGAGAGAGCTTCGTATGGCAACAAAGAAGGGTGTACCGCGCCAGAGTATGCCTCAGCAAATAATGAAGGCCACCGGCGAATTTGGTACGCGCATCTGGAAAAGTGTCTTCCGGCATAGCTGGCCCGATAGCGCCCGCACTCGTTCGTTGGCAACTATGAGCAACGTCTTTTTGCACTTGCACCCGACCACGATTAGGCGCGCTTCCCTCAAAGTAACCTACACCTTCTGCCTGGGCGGTCTCTCCTTCTTTTTCTTTCTAATCCTGACGGTATCCGGCGTAATGCTGATGTTTTATTATGTGCCTTCGGTGACGCAAGCTTACCAGGATATGAAGGATTTGCAGACCATCGTTTTTGCCGGGCAATTCTTGCGAAATGTCCATCGCTGGGGGGCGCACGCAATGGTAATTGTGGTGTTTTTGCACATGTGTCGGGTTTTTTACACCCGCGCCTACCGTCCGCCCCGCGAATTTAACTGGGTTATCGGGGTGTTGCTGCTGGTCGTCACCTTCCTTTTGAGCTTTAGCGGCTATTTGCTGCCCTGGGATCAACTTTCGTTCTGGGCGGTTACGGTGGGTACGAACATCGCGAAGGCGACCCCGTTCCTCGGCCCACAGGCGCAATTCTTGCTAATTGGCGGTTACGAAATCGGGCAAAATGCCTTAATCCGCTTCTATACTCTCCATGTCATCGCTTTGCCACTGGCGGCGGCAGTATTGATTACGATTCACTTCTGGCGAGTACGTAAGGACGGCTTTAGTGGTGGGCTATAAATAATTTATCCCTTGATTTCTGAGGGTTGTTTGCAAACAACCCTCAGAAATCAAGAAAAAGCAAAATTCGGTTAAGGTAGTTATAGAAGGAGTCCGGCAATGGCGGATACAACGGATCGTAGAGCCGAAGCAGCGCGGCGCAAGCAAGACCCCTCGAACCCGCTCGATAAAGCGCGTCCCCATCGTTTGCTGGCGGTAGTTAAAAAAGAAGTGACGATGTCTCCGACCAAGGAGCCTTCGACCATCGTTCACGTCTGGCCGCATTTGCTCATGATGGAGTTTTTGTGCGCCACGGTCTTTTCGATTACTCTGTTCCTGACCTCGGCGATTATCAGTGGCCCGCTCGAAGATTTGGCGAACCCCGAAATTACGCCGAACCCGTCGAAAGCGCCCTGGTACTTCTTGAACTTGCAGGAATTATTGCTGCATATGGACGCAGCCTTAGCTGGGGTTATCGTGCCGACGGTTGCGCTGGGCGCGATTGCCATTATTCCTTACTTCGACTTAGGGCCGGGGCAGATGGGGCGCTGGTTCACCAGCGAACGCGGCAAGGCCGTCGTGATATTTAGCGCCCTATACAGCTTCTTTGTAACGGTAATCTTGCTGGCCTTCGATATTAACTTTAGCACCAAAAAGGTTATCAAATCGCTCTTCCAGATTACCGAAGGCGAGAACAAAGGCAAGGGTCTGCTTGAAACTATTCAAGTACCAATTCCCGGCGGCGACTCGGCCCAGCCTTTCGCCCTGGCGAACACCCCGCTCGATATTGTGCTATCGAACTGGGTCATCCCGATTATAGTAATGATAGTTTTCTCGACGCTATTGGTCTGGTTGGTCAAAAAGCGCTTTGGGGCGGATACCCGCGACGTGTGGCAAGCCCTGTTCACTGGCTTTGTTATCGTCTTTGCCCTTACCACAGTGGTTGGTACGGCGCTACGCGGTCAAGGCCAAGACTTCTTCTGGCCCTGGAACTTACCGCCGAAGCATTAGGATAATTTTGAGTTTTGAGTTTTGAGTTTTGAATTAAAGGCGGAACACAGATGAACACGGATTAGCACAGATACACACAGAGAAGTTATCAGTTATCAGTCGTCAGTTATCAGTTCAATTTGATTAAGAAACCAGAAACCAGAAACTGGTTGTCAAAAACTTGGAACTTGGAACTTGGAACTACTTCACGAGGTAGGGGATAGAGATAGATGGCAATTATTTATAAGGATGGAAAGCCGGTAGTCGTCACTAAGGACGAGTCCGGCGAGGAACATTTTCAGCCAGTTGGCGAGGTAGTAGACGAGGAACTGACTCGTCGCCGCTTTATGCGGGCCTCTTTTTTGGGGGCAGTTGCGGCGGCTACGATTGGCGCAACTGGCACTTACCTGCTTTTCTGGTGGCCCAAGAAAGTTGGTAGTTTTGGTAGCAAAATCGCGGCGGGCGAAGTAGCGCAGTTCCCGGAAGGTTCGGTAACACGCAATGCCGAGGGACGGTTCTGGCTGGTGCATTTGCTGCCGGAGGATGGCGGTGGTTTTGTAGCACTCTATTGGAAATGTGTTCACCTGGGCTGTACCGTACCCTGGGCACCGGGCGATGACGGTGTTTATGGTGGTCGCGTCTACAAAGGCATCTTCAAATGTCCCTGTCACGGGTCGCAGTATGTCTACACTGGTCAGAATTTCGCCGGGCCAGCCCCGCGCCCGTTAGATATTATGCAAGTAATAGTCGCTGGCGGCAAAGTTCAGGTAGATACTGGCAAAATTACCAAGCGCGATAAATGGGATCCGGCACAGCAAACTAAAGCTTAAAGTGTTGCGCTACTAGAAATAGAAGGACTAAAATGTCTAGCCGAATGATAATCAGCGTGGCCTTTGTCCTGGCAATAACGCTGGGAATGTTGGTTTACATCCTCAATGATACGGTGCGCGGTACAGGCCAGGGTCAGGAGGAAACCGAGAAAAAAGCCTTAGCCGGGGCAAAACTTTTCGGTCAGAACTGTTCACAGTGTCACGGCCCTAAAGGAGAAGGGGCAATTGGCCCGGCGGTTTTCCGCCCGGAATGGCGGGCTGAAACCAGTGGCTTTGACCTCAATGGTACAACCAACGTGTTGTCGCAGGTTTTGCGGCGCGGTCAGCACAGCCCGCAGCCGGGGATTCAGATGCCCGCCTGGGGCAAAGATTACGGTGGCCCTTTCAATGACCAAAACATTGAAGACGTGATGACCTTCATCATTTATGGCAATTGGGAGGAAGCCCTTCAGTTTACGGCTTCGCCCAATTATAACGCCGATATTCCAGCCAACACTGTGCAAAAAGCCAAATATCCTGACACCCTTAGCGACGCGCTCAAGGCCAAGTATCCGAACGCTGCTACCGACAAGGCTCAGGCGGATGCCTTTAAAGCCGAGGGTGACGCTAATGCCGAGGAACTTCGCAAGATATTGGGCAATAACAAGCCGGGCGAACAACTTAACGGCCTGAAGCAGTTAGTTCAGGTGAAGGGTTGCATCGGATGTCACGCGCTTGGCAGTGCTGGTACTACTCTAGGGCCGAACCTGAGCGAAGTCGGTAGCCGCCGCACGGCAGAATGGCTCTACAAGTGGATTGAAAATCCGTCGCTGGTGGCAGTTAGTGACCGAGGCCCGAACCTCAATCCCTGGTTCGCCATGGAAAACCGTAACAAGCTCTGGCCTATGAACCCAACTTTCATGCCCACTATCCAGATGACCCAGCAAGAACGGCAGTCTATCGTGGATTACCTGAAAGACCTGAAAACAGCCGAAGTGAAAGTAGCTAAATAAGTTTTGAGTTTTGAGTTTTGAGTTTTGAGTTAAACTTTCCTACCTCAAAACTCAAAACTCAAAACTACCAAGAGATAGGGGAGGTCTCATGCGGGTAGTTGAGAAGTCTGGGGCGGCGGCGGAAGAAAGCGCGGCTGAACCACTGGATGCAGCAATAGTTAGCACTACTAAAAAACGCCTGTTTCGTTCGCCTCTGTGGATGTTGGGGGCGGCGTTTGGTCTGGCACTGGTGATGTGGAGCTTTAATTTTCAGCCAGTGAACAGCGATACTACTAAACTGGTTGCGGTTTACGATGCGACTGCCAATTTGCTTGACCCCAGTTCGCCCGTTTGGGACGCGGGTCGCAAGAGTGTTAATAGTAACGAGGTGGACGCACAGGGGAAGCCAACCGGGTTAGTTAGCACCACGATTGTGCCGTTGAGCGCCCAATATATTCTTGCGCCGCAGGGCGGCAGTATTTTAGGCTTGCAAGCGCGGGCCGCCTGGAACGGCAACGAAATGGCGATTCGGGTTTCGTGGAAAGACGAAAGCCGCAACGTCACTGGCCCTTCCGCCGATAACCTCAAAACTTTTAGCGATGCGGTGGCCGTCGAGTTCCCGCTCGAAGAATTGATTCCAGGTCGGACACCGTTCCGTTGTATGGGCCAGTCCGAGCAGGAACTGCGGGTCAATATCTGGCAATGGAAAGCCGAGCGCGATGCTGATTTGATTAAGAACCTGAACCTGGGAGTCGAGCCGGTACGCGGCGCGCCCAACGATAAATCGGTCAAGAATTACGTTGGCCCTGGCCCTGGCTACCTGATTGACCCGGCCCAGGACGACCCCGATAGCAAGGCTTTTTACAATGAACAGGATAAAACCTGGACGGTGATTTTCAAGCGCCAATTGCTGATTGGCAACAAAACTACCGCCACCCAGTTCACCACCTCTACTCCCGGCAACCTGAAAGCGACCCAAATCGCCTTCGCGGTCTGGGATGGCGGCGCGGGCGAACGCTTGAGCAAGAAGGGGGTTTCCACCTGGGTTGACCTGAACTTTGAGCCGGGCGATACTTCGCAACAGACCGTCAGCGCGGTGGTTAACCTGGGCATCGTCGCCTTGCTAACTGTCATAGTATTGGTGGCAGCCTGGCGCTTGTTGCCGCGTACTAATCGAAAGTAGTTGTCAGTTATCAGTCGTCAGTTGTCAGTTTGGGAAATCGAATTTGGAAGGGGAAAGAAAATCATTTTCTTTCCCCTTAAAATTGGCAATGAATCTTTTAAAATTGGGCCGAATCAGGGACTAAAAAGACTTGCATAAATTCAAAAAGTGCGTTAAAATAACGTTAAGATTATTGATTTCTGGTGATTTTCGCATAAAGAGTCTGTGAAGGCTCAAAAACATCGTTTTTCATGGCTTTGCAAGGCTGTGGAGAACCGCCACTCTTGCAGGGGGGTCTAATCTCCGTAGGGGATTGAAACTTACACTGTAAAGCTTCCGTAAGCCAAAACCTCACCACTTGCAGGGGGGTCTAATCTCCGTAGGGGATTGAAACCAGTTACCGTTGGGGTCGCAGTTACCGTTGGGGTCGCCTTGCAGGGGGGTCTAATCTCCGTAGGGGATTGAAACACTCATTACGTTTTCGGAACTGCCGTTGTCGGATGCTTGCAGGGGGGTCTAATCTCCGTAGGGGATTGAAACTTTTGGGGGGTAGAGTAAGTACCAAATTCCGTGGCAAACTTGCAAGGAGTCTAATCTCCATAGCGATGCGGTAAAATGTCAAGCCCCTTAATTTTTTGGAAGTGCCTATTTGTAAAGAAGTGAATTTTGGTAGGGGCGAATCGCATACGCCCTTTTGACCTGGCACCGTGTTCAAGGGCGTATGCGATTCGCCCCTACCTCTTCCAATTTCGGCTCCCCGCTGTGCCAAGTCAAGGGGGCGTATGCGATTCGCCTCTACCTCTACCATTTTCGGTACTCCCGATTTTTTTGAATCTGCGCCCAACTAAAAAATTTGGCAAAAAAGCCCAACCTAATAAGCCGCTTCTGACGCTTTAGCTTCAGAGCGGTTTTTTGTTTGCCGAGTGCTAACTAGCCGCACTCAATTTATTGGAATAATTTTGATGGCCGAGTTCAGGGAAGGATTTTTGAAGTTAGTAATTAACCGGGGATTGAGGGCATAAAGCGGACAATGGATGACGGATGATGAAAAGCCGCCAGTGCGGGGTGCTGGTCGAGGGTGTGAAGAAAGTACCAGCCGCCCGCTTTTCGGTTTCGTTATAACGATTGCCTGAAATTCAGGCCGCTTTTTTGGGGATGGTGAAGGTTAAAGGGTTTCAGACTGAGCGGCCTGAATTCCACCGCTTATTTTTTTGGCGCGTTCTTTGCGTGCATCCGCTACCGCACGGGTACGACCTTCTCGTTCATAATCTTTTTTACCTTCCTGAATGTAGCGGTCTTCCTGATCACGTAATCTGATTTCTTCAGGAGTTAATTGTTCTTGCAGCAATTTTTCATTTCCTTTTTTGGACTTTCTATTTATTTCAAAAATCAATAAGGTTTCTACAATTATTCGACTACTTCTAGCGTCTCAGGCTGGCTTTCTTCTGGCGGTTTCGCAGCAGCTGAAGAACTGCCCAGGGCGGTTTTCTCTTTTTGTTGTCGAATGGCCCGCGCCTGCACCATTTCGGACGAGGGCGGAATGATTTCATCAAAGCTTTTGAGGCGGTAAGTCCGGCCCGTCATTTCCAGCCAGGCTACCAGCCGGGGCAATTCTTCAATTAGAAAGTAGTGTACCTGACCCACTACTTTGCCTGAGCGCATATAGTCCTGTATCCGGCTGGGCCGGGGTAAACCCGCCGCCATCCCTAGCGCCTGCCAATCCTGGGCTTTCCAGGCGGTAAGCGAGCAACGTCGGTCATCCCCAATATTATCAGTAAGTTCTATCATAGTTACTCACTTGGCTCCTCTCTTTTACCACTTGCCTTTACAATGCGAACCCGGCCATAAATAACCGGGCTAAAAATAGCTTCATTCATTTCTTAGCCAGGCCATTTATGGCCGGGAGATTGAACTCAATCCCGAATTGCGGGTAATTCGGTCATTCATGGCCGGGAAATCGAGCTTATCTGCTTAAAGCTGGTTCTTTTTGCAACAGTCCCTCTTGTGGTTGAACCGCCACTACCTCGTCAATGAAACCGTAATCTTTGGCTTCCTGAGCCGTCATAAAATGGTCACGGTTAAAATCGCGGGCAATATCTTCAACGGTATGTCCAGTGTGCTTCGCCATGATCCGGCGCAGGCGCTGATTATTTGCAATCAGAAAGCGCGCCTGAATTTCGATGTCGGGGGCATAGCCTTCCATTCCGCTACTCATTGCCGGATGCTGATGAATCGTGCTGTTTGGCAAAGCAAAGCGTTTGCCCTTTTCTCCGGCACACAGCAGTATGGTTGCCATCGAACCGGCCAGACCCATACACATGGTCGCGACAGGGGCCTGGATAAACTGCATCGTATCGTAAATCGCCAGCCCCGACATTATCGAACCACCGGGACTATTGATATAAATCCAGATTTCTTTTTCAGGATCTTCGTGTTCCAAAAAGAGCAATTGCGCAATTACTACGTTGCTAATCGTATCATTGATGCCCGTTCCAAGAAAGATAATCCGCTCTTTGAGCAAGCGCGAGAACACATCGTAACTTCGCTCCCCGCGTGGAGTGTTCTCAAATATTTCAGGAATCATCAGGCCAGGAGATTGTCGTGAGTTATTCTCAGCAACATCTCCTGTTAGCCTCTTAAAAGAATCCATAACAATATCATCTCCCAGGCTATAGTTAGCGGTTGGTTGCCTTGAAACCGTTGTCCACGTTTCGGCCCTGGTAGCGGCGGTTGAAAACCAAGCGCCGGAGCTGTTCGAGCTTGTACACATCCACTAAAGTTAGCTGCGCCTGTTTGAACAAGCGGTTGAGCAGGCCCGGCCCGGCAGCTATCGTGTCACTTTGTACTCTCACAAAATCCTGCAACATAGTCAGGTCTTGCGAACTCAAAATATAGTTGGGCGGCAAACCACTGGGGAAAGCACCAGTAACTCGTTCGGCCAGCGCTTTGCAGGATGCCAGTATTTTAATCGCTTCATTTTCAGTCATTTTATTGTAGTTCACTTTCAACTCGGATTCGGATTGGAGTCAGACCCTTTAAATTCTGAGCCATTTGGCGGCGTTGCTGGAAGTCGGTGAAATTTCGACCAGTCCAGTCGTTATAGTAACCAGCTTATCATTTCTATGTAGAAAGAAATAGCAAGCTTTCAAACTCAAGCAACTTGGGCCAGGTTTGGGCTGTTCTACAACGTATCTATTTGAGCATCAAATTTAAAGATGGGCTTTTTGTGGTGTTTCTTTTGGGAAGAAAGGGGTGCAGCCCGCCGGGTAAAGGCGGGCTATATGTTATAGCTACACTATAATTATGATGTAGCTATCGGTAAGGGAAGACCGTCGCTTGCTTAGTAGCGACCGCCGCCACCACCGCCGCGATTGCCGTAGCCACCGCCGCCACCGCCACTGCGCTGCGGGCGATCAGTTTGCGGCTTCGCTTCATTCACAGTGATGTTGCGGCCTTCAAAATCGGTGCCGTTAAACATCGAGATAGCGCGGGCGGCTCCTTCCGCATCGCTCATTTCTACAAAGCCAAAACCTTTGGCCCGTCCAGTTTCGCGGTCGGTGATAATCCGTACCGAATCAATCGTGCCAGCCTGGGCAAACAAATTTTCCAGACTACCTTCGGTGGTATTGTACGAAAGTCCACCAACATACAGTTTGTTACTCAATTCAAGTTCCTCTTCATCTCAAAACTAAAAACAGAAAATTAGAGCAAAGTTCGTAATAACGCCTACTTAGCTGGAAATAACCCGTTTTTGTGGGAATATTTAGCGTTTAAGTAGAGCTACCTGAAAGAAAGCAGAAAGCACAAAGAGGAAATCAAAAGAAGCAAACTTGAAAGAAGCTTTAATCGAAAGAACTCTAAGGAGCATAGTGCCAGTATCAAACAGGCTTTATTTACCTTGCCTACATAGTATACCACACTTTTTCATTAATTGCTATACCAATTGTCTACAATAATTTTATCCCAGCTAAATAGCTTTTATCAGCAAAGAATATGTTATACTGTTACTTAGCCGGGCAATAAGTAAATCGGAATTGCCTGGTCAGCAATTTTAGCTAAAATTAGCTCTGGTATCCTGAGAGCCGCCGATTATTAGCTTTAGCTTGTATCAATTTAGTTTATGTAGAAGGAGAAAGAGTCAAAATGCAAGTACCTTTTTCGTTAAAACGACTGGGCGTAATTATGCACCCCAGGCTGGAAGACCACCAGGAAGCCTGGGGTGTGCTTAATCCAGCCTGTGTACGTGGCAAGGATGGCGAATTATATCTCTTCCCGCGCGTAGTTGCTCCCGGTAATTACTCGCGGATTGGTATTGCCAGGGTCAACTTTAACGACCAGGGCGATCCGTGCGGGGTAGAGCGGCTGGGTATGGTGATGGAGCCGACCGAACACTACGAACAAAACCTCGTAACGGCGGGTTGTGAAGACCCTCGCGTGGTTTATATCGAGAGCCTTCAGCGCTATATTATGACCTATACCGCTTTCGGCCCGCTTGGGCCACGTATTGCCCTGGCTGCCTCGGAAAACTTGCGGGATTGGGAGCGGTTGGGAGCGGTTGCTTTTGCTTTTCAGAAAGAATGGCAGATGGACTTTAATCTTTATTCTAATAAAGATGCCATTCTTTTTCCTGAGCCGGTGCTAGACCCTTCGGGCCGCCCCGCCATTGCGATGCTGCATCGCCCCACTTATGACGTTAACAGCTTTTTGAACATTCCAGGGCTGCCGCCCTACGTAGTTCTACCGACTGGGGTGCAAGACCCCCGGCCCTCTGTCTGGATTTCCTATTGCCCACTGGAAATTCTGGTAAATCACCAGACCGAAAATCTTATCTTCTTTGATTCGCACCAACTTTTAATGGAGCCTCATCAGGATTGGGAGCGGTTTAAAATTGGCGGTGGTACTCCTCCGGTTAAAACGCCGTTTGGCTGGTTGACTTTCTTTCATGGAGTAGGTGGCCCTGGTATTAACCATCCAACCCAGGTGCATTATGCTGCCGGGGCGCTGGTTTTGGATTTGGAAGACCCCCGCAAGATACTTTACCGTTCTACCCAGCCAGTGCTGGAACCCGAATTATTAGAGGAGCGCGAGGGCATCGTCTCCAACGTAGTCTTCCCTACCGGGATAGACCTGCGCGAGAACGGGCGAGTAGATGTTTATTATGGTATGGCTGACAAGTGTATTGGCGCGGCTACGATGCAACTACCAGATAGCCTACCAGCTCAGATTTAAGCATTTATTTTGCCATTTTTTCTGCAATTGCAATAAAAAAGAGCTTTGCACTCTCGATTCCAGAGTGCAAAGCTCTTTTTTAACTCACGAATTTGAAGCGAGAAATGGTTAGATTTACGCTCCGGGGGCTTCCCCGTTCGGGTCAATCGGAACTGACCGTTTGGGATAGTAGAAGAAGCCCGAATATGGCGTAGCCTGATACGGGAAGCTGTCCATGAACTCCCGGAAAGGCTTGTTCACGCCGTCGCCAAGCTGGTTATTAGGGGCTTTATTAAAGCCATTTACCAGTACCCCGGCAACCACCCGTAGTGAAATATCAATTACGTCATCGCCCAGCCGCCGCCCGTTCGGGAAGCCGCCGATGTCGCCAGCGAGTACGCCCAACCGCTTTGGCTCGTCCGTCGGTTTGATTGCCACGTTGAGGCGCAATTGCTCCGAAGGAACGACGTTATCAGAAGGCTTGTTCAGGCCCGGTACTCCAGTCAGGAAGACGTTGAAAATATCGTTGCGCGGACTGGGCGGCGTGTTCACCTCATAAATTGCTTTGAGCAGACCCGCCAGTTCCGGCTTGTAAATAATGTCGAGCGGAATGGTGCTGGCATCCTGATACGGCTTCAGCGTACCAAAAGCATCCTTGAGTTTTAGCGGAACCACTACCTCATTTACCAAAGGCATACCTAATCGCTGAATCTGTACCCAATCGCCCGCCGGTAGCTCCTGTCCAGTCGAGAAGATACGGGTAGTCTTGCGGCTGCTGGTAATCCAGGTACCAATTACCGCCCCATCCGCTTTCGGGTCATTCGGCTTCTTGCCAGTTTTGGTAAGCTGGTCAATCGGTATTTGGAGCGAAATAGTATGGACGTTGTAGCTGGCAAAACTATTTACGCCGCCACCCCGGTTGCCCGGCGGTTCGCGAATAGTTAGCAGGTCGAATAACGAACCGATGTCGGCGAAGAACGAGTCGGCGCGGGGGCCAGCAAAAGCTTTGATGCCATTGCCGACGTTAGCGACGGTCATCGCGGCTACCGCTTCATAAGTCGGGAAAGAAGTCGGGCCAATGTTCGGTGGGGAAACCAGGATGTTGTCGCCTACGACGTTGCGAACAGCGGTAGCGCAATTAGCCAAAGGCTTATCTTTGCAACTGCCATCAGCGGGTGCGTCCAACCGGGTTATCTTCATAAACTGGCGCAAGTTGTAGTCGGTGTCGTTCTTCGAGTCGACTTCGCCAGTGTTGATCAGGAAAGTATCGCCATTGCGAATTTCTGTCCTGAAAGTGAACTGGAACGAAATGTGGTCTTGCGCGTCGCCCACATTATCAATGTGCAGTTCATAAAGCACATCGTCGCCGAAGCGATACCAGTTCGGGCCACTCGCCGGACTCTCGAAGGGAATCCAGTTGCTGATAAAAGTGACCGTGTTGGGTCGGTCGGGGCTGACAAAAGCGTACAGGTCGGTAGCATCTGCCGTCGGGTCTTGACTGATAAGCGGCGCTTC
>JBBQXW010000039.1:0-33063 GCA_038209275.1 Chloroflexia bacterium
TTATCGAGCAAATCCAGCCTGGCCCGGCGCGGCCAGTTGTTTAGGTCAGCCCCGGCCAGACACAGCGCCAGATAGCGCACAAAGGTACTTTTGCCACTGCCCGGCGCACCCAAAATCACCAGCCTGTCACGCGCCGCCGCCAGATGATTGAGGTGCAGCGTCATCACGTTTTCATGAATCCCGTTGTTCCAGCGATTACGGTAAGAATGTTCCTCATCAGGTTTGGCCTGTGGATTCTCCTGCCGATAGAGTTCAATTTGCTCTTTTACTTCGTCAATCAGGATTTCAAAGGGCTGGCGTTCGTAGCCGAGTTCTTCAGGTGTATGGGGAAGCCGCCCCGCCCGGTCATTGGCGAACTTAACACGCGGCTCGTCGGTGCGGGTTAGCCCCCAGTCCACCACCTGCCAATTGTCAACCTCCACGCTCAAGGCCAATGGGGTAGGCGAATCAACATAAACGTCTTCGAGGAAGATGTCCTGGGGCTGGTCGGGGTTAATCTGGGCCAGATTTACCGTGCCAATCCGCTCCACCAAACGCCGCAAATAGGTCTGGTGCAACGGATTGCGCTTGTGGCGGTCAAAGCGAACGGCCCGCCCGCCCGGTGAGGTCGGCTCGTTCGGGTGGCGGGGCAACCCAATTCCCGGCTCGATTTCTTCCAGAAAATCTACTACTGCCTGATACGGTTGCGAATACTGCTCATAGTGACCGACCAGCCCGATTAAGGCTTCCAGACCGCCTTCGTAGTTGACACAGAAATTCACCAGTTCACTTACATCATTCAAAGCTCTATCAATTTGAGCGGCGTTGTAAATTTTGCCGGTCTCTCTCTCCCAGGCGCGGATTAATTGTTCGCGGCTACTTTTGATTCCAACCGCATCACAAGCTGAAAGCAACTTCACCAATTCTTTGAGTTGTGCTAATTCGAGTTTTATTTTCATTTGTGTACTTCATTCAGGCTTACCCGGCCCTGAAGAGCCGGGCTAAAAAGGGTCAGGCCATCTATTTTTAGCCCGGCTCTTCAGGGCCGGGCCTTTCTCATCTACCGAAATCAACTAATTATTGCTATTGGTTTCAGTATAACATATGTTATAATTTTTCAAAACGTGGTTTGTTAAATGTAACCTGACTCAGGAGCAAAAAAAATGAGCGCCAGCCCCAACCGTTTGCAACTTTATTTGTGCCACGCCGACGTAGATAAACCGAAGGTACGCCAGCTTTACCAGCAGCTAGAAAACGATGGCATGCAACCCTGGTTCGACGAAGAAGATTTGGATATAGGCGGCGACCGGGAGCAAATAGTTGCCGCCGCGATTAAAGAATCTCATGCTATCGTGGTTTGTCTTTCAAAGCAGGCGCTTAACACTGCTGGCTTCATTCATAGGGAACTAAAATGGGCGCTGGAGAAAGCCGAATTACAGCCTGAAGGAGCAGTCACGATTATTCCAGTACGGCTGGATGATTGTGCGATACCTCATAAGTTGGAAGGACTTGTTTCGGTAGATTTATTTGGCGAAGGCGGCGGCTACGGGCGGCTAATCAAATCGCTCACCAAAATGGCCGAGCGTCGCAAGCTGGAAACTACCTCACCTACCAGGTCATCCACCAGCCCGGCTAACTTTACCCTATCTTCGGCAACTGCTCCGGCTTCGCCAGCTTCTGATTCGCCCAAAGTGCTGAGTTTTGCCGAGCGGAGCGGAATAATAGAGCGCCTGATGGCCTGTCATTCCCTCAGTAATCCCGGTTCGCGAGAAACCGTTATCCAAAATCTACCCGCACAAATCGCCAGTTCAGTAGCGCGGGCCTCCCAAACTAGCGTTGACGTTTCCAATTTGCTGACTACCTGCCTTAACTATCCGCAAGGCTTGCAAAAACTGCTGGAAGTAGTGAGCTTTTTCGAGCAGGGCAGCATCCCGTTCCGCGAACTGGAGAGTTATGTCAAGCAAATTCTTTGATACTAAGCCAGATGTAGCATTTACTACAGGATAGCACCCCAAAACGTGTTAAACTTAGGGTACTGATTATAGATTCACTTGCCTGTACCTGTACGAGAAAAAGCCCTTGCTCGAATTTTATTACGCCTGAAATAGCGGCGATGTTTTCATTGCTTATCAAAAAGAAGCTCAATCAGCTATTATAATAAAGCGTTAGTCAGTAAGGAGTTTGAACATGGAAACCAGCGTATGGGCCGCGATTGCGGTGGCAGGGGCGTGGATTGCCGGGCTTGCCATCCTTTTTGCCATTTTAGCATTTTGCTTTGGCGTAATTCGGCCCTCTTTGTTCCGCTACGGTATAATCTATCTGTTTATTACCGATGCAGGTATTATTTTGATGCTGGCGGCAGTCCTGGTCATTGTAAATGACGCGGTACTCTGGACGTTCAGCTTAATCGGCCTGATAGTTATGGTCTTGCTGACCGCAATTGCAGTTCTAGCAATCCGTAATTTGCGCGTGCGCGGCGAGATAGCATCGCTCGGTTCGCTTATCGAGGGTACACGGCAGCGTATCGAATTCTAAATCTAGCGTTAGTGCAGGAGGCGCGGTCTTTCTCTATGGGGAAAGGCCGCGTTTTTATTTACAGCTTGTAGGAAATTTAACTTGCGAAATAAGAGACCGAATGGTATATTATATTTATCTTGCCCTGGCAAGATTTCCTAAAGAGTGAAAGTAGTTAACATTAGCAGCGTAGCTTTGTATTACGCTTCCAAGTAGTAAAGGAGCCTCTTTAATGAGTACTCGTATGTACACCCTCCCGGTCGGGCAAACTCAATGGTCAGTGGATAGCACCGCCACCACCGTGTTTAACTGGGAATACGATGAGGGCCGCGACAAATTGCTGAACCTTTATGAAAAAGGCAAAAATAAGCAATGGAACACCAACATCCGGCTCGACTGGTCGCAGGCAGTGAACCTGGATAATCCGCTGGGGTTGCCCGATGAGTTTTACCTACTTTATTACACCCCGATTTGGAAGCGTATGAGCCAGAAAGATATTAACGATTTACGCTTGCACCATGCTTCCTGGCTCTTCTCGCAATTTTTGCATGGCGAACAGGGCGCGCTGATTTGTACCGCTAAAATTGTCCAGACCGTGCCAGATATAGATGCAAAGTTTTACGCCGCCACTCAAGTAATTGACGAAGCCCGCCACGTCGAAACTTATTCGCGCTACCTGCACGAGAAAATTCAACTGGCCTACCCGATTAACGCTAACTTGCTGGCGCTGCTCAAAGATGTAATTCAGGACTCGCGCTGGGATTTTACCTACCTGGGGATGCAAATTTTGATTGAAGGGCTGGCCCTCGCCGCTTTCCACGGCATCCGGGATGGTGCTACCGAGCCTTTAGCCGCCGCGTTGAACGCTTATGTGATGCAGGATGAAGCCCGCCACGTCGCTTTTGGACGGCTTTCGTTGCGCGACTACTATCCGCACCTGACCGACAAAGAACGCGACGAGCGCGAGGAGTTTGTGGTCGAAGCCTGTTACCTGATGCGTGACCGTCTATCGCAGGAGGAAATGTTCACTCACCTGGGCTACGATTTGCAAGAAATTCAGTCTTACGTGAATAGCCCGGAAGGAACGGATGAGTTCCAGAAGCGCCTGTTCTCCCGCATCGTGCCAACCATCAAAGATATTGGCCTGTGGGGGCCACGTGTCCAAAAAGCCTTCTCCGATATGGGCGTAATTGACTACCAGCAGCTTAATGCGGAAGAGCTAATGGCCTATGACGAAGTCGTTGCCGACCAGTTCGACGCGAAGCGCAAAGCCCTGACCGATGAAATTATCGCGGTGGGAGCAAGCGCGGATTAGTAGTTTTGAATTTTGAATTTTGAATTTTGAATTTTGAATTTTGAATTTTGAATTTTGAGTTATAAGAAAAGGAAAGTTCCTGCTTCGCTTGTGAATAAGGCAAAGGCAGGAACTTTTTTCTTTGCCCGTCATCAGGGCAATTTATGTTAGAATATAGAAGAATTTAGATAATTCAAAATTCAAAATTCAAAATTCAAAATTAAGGAGTTCAGAGGATGGGGGCAGCATTGGATGGCGTGCGGGTGCTGGATTTATCGCGGGCGCTGGCCGGGCCGTATTGCGCCATGATGCTGGGCGATATGGGCGCGGATGTTATCAAGATTGAGCATCCGCAGGGCGGCGACGAGGCACGCGGTTGGGGGCCACCCTTTCAGGCCGAGGAAAGTAGCTATTTTCTGGCGGTCAACCGCAACAAGCGCAGCCTGACGCTGGATTTGAAAAGCGAGCAGGGCAAAGAAGCACTGCGGCGGCTAATCAAGACGGCGGATGTGTTGCTGGAAAATTTTAGTCCGGGAGTGCTGGAAAAGCTGGGGTTTGGCTGGGAAACTTTGCGCGAACTAAATCCTCGGCTGGTTTACTGTGCCATTAGTGGCTTCGGACAGTTCGGGCCACGCAAATTTCAGCCCGCCTACGATCAGATTTTGCAGGGGATGGGTGGTCTGATGAGCGTAACGGGGGAAGCGGACGGCCCACCGACCCGCTTTGGCGTTTCGATTGCCGATATTGGCGCGGGCATGTTCAGCGCCTTTGCTATCGTCAACGCCCTGTTCTACCGCGAACGGAGCGGCGAGGGCCAGATGATTGACACTTCCCTATTAGATGGACAGGTAGCTTTGCTGACTTTCCAGGCCGGGCGCTTTTTTGCAACAGGCGAATCGCCCAAACGTATCGGCAACAAACACCCGCTAATTGCGCCCTATGAAGTATTAAAAAGCTCCGATAGTTATGTAAACTTGGCGGTTGGAAATGATAAGCAATGGGTCGCTTTTTGCAAAGCGATGGGCCTGGACGACCTGAGTGCGGACGCGCAATTGGCGACAAACCAGGGGCGCGTGACGCAGCGCGAAAAACTCAAAGCCCGCATCGAAGAGCGCTTTGCCGACCTGACCACGGCTGAAATAGTCGCAAAGCTGGAAGCGGTAAACGTACCTTGCGGCCCGATTTATAGCATAAGTGAAGTCTTTGCCGACCCGCAAGTTGAAGCACTGGGCTTGCGCCACCGCCTCGAACACCCGACGGCAGGTGAAATCAGCGTCACCACCCCGCCCTATCGCTTAAGCGCATCACCCGCCAAAGTCCGGCAAGCGCCGCCAACGTTGGGCCAACATACCGAAGAAATTTTGCGCGAAATTGGAATGGTGGATTAAACAACATAAGGTAAGAGGGATATGTTACCTAAACCGAAATATCTCAAACCAGAAAATGCCGTTCGTTTCAAACAAGTGGGCGTAGTCGAGCGCTATCACCTACGCCTACCCTACCCACCCGCTATTTTCGAGATGGTAGCCAATTTGATAACAGATGAGCCGCGCACGGTACTTGATGTCGGCACTGGCACCGGCGAAATTGCCCGCCAACTAATCAACCGGGTCGAACGAGTAGACGCGGTTGATTTTTCCCAGGCAATGCTTGCGAAAGGAAAGCAATTGCCCAATGGAGACAGCCCAAAGTTGCATTGGATTTACGGCCCAATCGAGGAAGTTGCCCTTCAACCACCCTATGCCTTAATAACTGCCGGGGATAGTATGCACTGGATGAACTGGGAGCTACTTTTTCCCCGCTTCCGACAGCTTCTGACTCCAAACGGTTTTGTGGCAATGATACATCGTCAGGAATTGCCCGCGCCCTGGCAAACCGAATTAAACGAACTAATTTCGCGCTTTAGCACCCCTGGCTATGGCTATGAATTATTCGATTTAAACGAGGAATTAGAAAAGCGCGGGCTTTTTCAAAAATTTGAAGAGGAAAGCACCGCGCTAATAACTTCTAAACAATCAGTTGAGGATTATATCGCCTGTTTTCACTCTCGGAGTAGTCTGGCGCTGGAAAGTATGAGGGCTGAGGCTGCCACTGCTTTTGACACTGAATTACGAAAACTGGTGTCCAAGTGGAGCAAAGACGATTACCTTGAATTACAAACTGTCGGGTCAGTATTCTGGGGAAAGCCAACCTAAATTTTCATTCTATCAAGGTTAAGCGGCGAAGCTGTAATTTTCGATTTGGACGAGGTGATGAAAGTTAATTGCGACCAGTTTGCGGTAAAGGGCGCTATCGGGATTGGTTACGCTGACGTAGCCGCCTGCTTCCAGCGCAGCGTTGCGAACGTTCACCAGGGCAGCAACACCGGCACTGTCCAGGTTCTTTAAGTCCGATAGGTCGAAAACGAAAGAAGTATAGCCGTTAGCAATAAAAGTTTTGACCAGTGATTTGAAAAGCAGGCTATTAGCAGTAGTCAGTTTGCCGACCAGGTGCAAGCGTACCGTGTCTTCCTCCATCCCTACACCCAACATCAAACCTTTGTTCGCCAATTGCTGCATCAAAGCCGAGCGATTATCTTCAATTTTGGCAACGCTGATTTCTTTGTTGGTAGGAAGGGTAGTAAGACGAAAGTTAAACATTTTAGAACTCCATTCTTCGCTAAGTTATCTGGTCAGAACCGGCCTAAGCTTTGTAATAATCCCTGAACTGCTTTTTCTTTTGAAGTTGAGTTATCAACCTCAACTGATAGGATTATAACTGAGTAGTCAGTATGTGTATGTGACCCAAAACACACTTTATTATTAACAAGATTAAGGATTTTATATAAAACTAGGCAACCAGATTAAGAGGATAATTGAGGGCCATTACCAGCTCGGATAATGAAGACTTGCCATCAGTAGAGCCAATTCTTGGGGCAAATTGGATTTCGTCGCACTGGGCGCGCAACTCCCGTATAGTCATGACCAGTCGGTCAATCTCCTGCGCAATTGCCGAGGCGTTTGCTTCGGTCAAAACAAAATCGGGCTTGACTGCTTGCGCCCGTTGCAAAAATAGCATTACCGAGGGATATTTAGCAATAGCCTGAAGCTTGAGCGGGCTTTTTAAATCGGGCAGGACCAGCGGCGATACTGATAGTTCTTGCTCTCCATAGACCCACAACGCCGTCCGGCTTGTCACCAGAATCTTCAGGGCCGGACAACCTGCCAGCAAATCAGAAACCAATCCGGCGGCATCGAGTACCAGCTCAAAATTATCCAGCACCAACAGTAGTTGGCGCGAACGTAAATACTCTTTCAGGCGGGCAATCAAAGGCTGGTCGCCACCTTCCTTTACCCCAAAGACCTGGGCAATGCTGGAAAGGCCGTATCATTGATGGCAGCCAGAGGTACAAAATAAACTTCGGCAAAATCGCCCAGCAAACTGGTAGCTAATTGCAAAGAGAGGCGAGTTTTGCCAATTCCACCTGGCCCGGTGAGCGTCACCAGCCGGACTCCCCCGGTACGGCGCAACAATTCCTGAGCCACTGCCAATTCGCGCGCGCGCCCAATCAATGGAGTTACCTGCACCGGCAGCGACATTTTGGAACCCGACCCGATGTTAATTTCGCTCACCATTTTAGCATAATTCGACAAATCAACTCTACCTTCCGCTGTGTTCTACGTCGTTCATATTATACTCAATGCGGATGATTTGTCTATGCTTTTCTAATAAGATTGACAGTATACCGTCTGGACGGTATAATAAAACCCGTAAGTAAATTAAAGCTACCGAATAACCAGGTATATTGCCTTAAAATGGGAGGGAAATTATGAACGGCTTTATTCTTTTGCTTTTAGCTATCGTCAGTGAAGTAATTGGCACCACTGCCATGAAAGCCTCGGATGGTTTTAGCAAGTTCTGGCCTAGCGTGATAATGGTGATTGGCTATATAGCAACTTTTTCTTTTCTCTCGCTAACTCTGAAAGAGCTTCCGTTGGGAACAGCTTACGCAATCTGGGCCGGGCTGGGAACGGCAGCAACAGTGATTATCGGCGTAGTAGTCTGGCGCGAAACGCTGGGTATCTGGCATATTTTGGGGATAATCTTTATTATTGTGGGGGTGGTAATGCTCAATTTTGTAGGAGGAGAGGCGCATGGATAAAGCAAAACAGGCGGCAGATACCCGGCGGGCGCTATTAGAGGCAGCCCGCCGCGTAATAATTTCAAATGGGGTAAATGCCCTGACGCTGGACGCAGTGGCTAAGGAAGCGGGCGTGAGCAAAGGTGGCTTGTTGTATCATTTTCCGTCTAAAGATGCGCTGGTAGTTGGTTTGCTCGAAGAATTAAACCAGAGCTTTGTGGATGGCATCGAACAAGCCCTGGCCCAGGATGAACAACCGCAACGGGCGGGCAGGTGGCTACGCGCTTACGTGCGGTCTAGCGGCGCGATTGACCAGACGGAACTGGATTTAACTGCCGGACTATTGGCAGCTATTGGAACCAATCCAGCGCTGCTGGACGATATGCGCCAGAGCTTTATCGAATGGCAAACACGGGTGGAGCAAGACGGAATTGACCCGGCCCTGGCAACCATTATTCGGCTGGCGGTGGATGGTTTATGGATGGCGGAAATGTTTGGCCTGGCAGCACCCACAGGCCCACAGCGCGAAGCAGTCATTACCCGGTTGCTGGAACTGACCGAGGGAAAGGGATTATAGCCGGGCTTGAAATTAATAATTTGGTGCGGCCCGCCCTGGAATAAATTCCAGGGCGGACTTTCATTCGGTAACAACTTAAGATTAGACAGCAATTGGGACAATAGAGGGTTTGCCCCTTCAAACCCTTACTGAACAGGTTCTTAGCTAACCGAAGCCGGGGTCTCATTCTGGATACCAGCGCTGGCAAACTTACCAGCCCGATAATCGGCATAGGCTTGCCTGATTTCAGCCTGGCTATTCATTACAAACGGGCCATAGGCTACTACTGGCTCTTTAACCGGCTCACCAGCCCAAAGCAAAAGATGCAGCTTTTCTTTGGCCTGAATACTAATCTGACTCGCTGGTTCATTATCGCCTGAACCAAGCCACAGCACCTGATTTTGCTGGCCCTCGGTTTTGTTCAAGCCAAAAGTGCCGCTACCTTCCAGCACGTAGATAAAGCCGTTGTAGCTGCCTGGCAATTCCTGGGTCAGGTTCATTTCTGGCTCTAGCCAGACATCTAACATTGTTACTGGCACATGGTTGCGAGTAGTGGCGCTAACTTCGCCGGATGAGCCGGAAAAGACCCGAATCTTAACGCCATCCTCCTCCCGCAAAGGCAAATTCTTGCCCCGCAAATCCTGATAGCGCGGCTGGGTCATTTTGTCCGAACTTTTCAAATTGACCCATAGTTGCAAGCTATGCACCAGTTGACCTTCGGGCGGAGTTTCCTTGTGGATAACGCCGCGTCCCGCCGTCATCCACTGGGCATCACCCGCTTCCAGTCTGCCGTAGCCGCCCTGGTTGTCGAAATGCTCCAGCGTGCCGTCAATGATATAAGTGACCGTTTCAATGCCACGATGCGGATGAAAATCAAATACGCCCGGCTGAAACCAGTCTTCCGCCATCATCAAAAACGGGTCAAACTCGGCCCAGTTACCCGGTTCTAGCACTATCCCGACTTTATGAATTGGGCTGGCCTTTTGGGGTTTAACCATCCAGGTGCGCCGAATGTCTCTCTGCTTCATATTTTTTACCTGTATCCCTTTTTCTATAACTTAGTCGTTCTTCTCATTAAAGCTATTTATTATAGGCTACTTACTTTATGTAGGTAATTTTATTACAAATGATAAGGTTTGTCAAGGTTTTAGTTCAGTTAAATTATTGTTCATGTCAGAAGTCAGAAACCAGAAATTTCTGCCGAAAAGGGGTTATCGTTTTGCCAGCCGACTTTGCCCAGGGTGCGGTAGCGTTCAAGGCGACGGATGGTTATTTCGCAGTAAACCGGGTCGCTATCGGTGGTGAAGCAACGCCGCCCGGCGATTTCGCAGGCCAGTAAAGTTGTGCCGGAGTGGGCGAAGAAATCCAGCACCAGATCGCCAGGCAGCGAACTGGCGGAAAGAATACGCTCGATAGCCTTGAGCGGCTTTTGGGCATAGCAGCCGTTGACGTTTTCTTCGCGGCGGTAGAACACCTGCTGAATATCGAACCAGACGTTCCCGGCCCGAATATTCGGCGAACGACCCCGTGCCATATTTTCTTTTACTTCGCCGTCTATTTCTTTGTAGTACCCTGCCAGCGTTTTGGGGATTTCGGTGTATTGCGGGCTGAAGGGTGGCTGACCAAGCGTGTAATACAAAAGTTCCTGGCGCACCGCCATCCAGTTGCGTTGCGTGCCGTAGCCGCGCTGATTTCGCATAGTGATAAAGCTGCGGGCGCGGAAAGGCGTGTCGCGCATCATCAACATAAAATCTGGTAGCGGTTGAAATCCAGCATCCTGGTCAGCCCCCAGCCACAGATAAAGGCTGCTGTTTTCGCTCAGATGCGCCCGCGTAATATCTATCCAGCGCCGACACCAACCGATATAATGGGACAGTTCGCGCTCCTCGAAAGCGACCAGATTATAAGGCGGGTCGTGAATAGCGAGGGAGGCTTGCTCCGCTGCACATAGTTGAGTAATTTGTTCAGGATTGATGGCATCGAGACAACCAACGGCGTGACCGTTTTGGGGGTCGCGCCAGATTTCGCCCGGCTGCACGCGGCAGTACGGCAACAATTTCTGGCGCAATTCAGGCACTTTATCGAGGCGCGGTAGTGGATTCTTTATCATATAAAGTTAAAAATCTAGCCCGCCGCCCGCTTGAACTGGTCGGGTGGGAAAGCCTGGGCCGCAATACAGCGCGCCGACCATTCGTTTAGCTGCTTCAGCACTTCGTCCAGTTCATCGCCGATAGCATCTACCAAAGGCTGTTCCATTCTATCGGTGGTTTCTTCAATCGAGTGGCGCGCTTGCTGCCCTGCCGGGGTCAGCGCCCCGTCCGCTACCAGCCCGGCGGCTTCGAGTCGCTTTACCTCGGCGGCAATCGTTTCGGCACTCCAACCGCGTGTGGCGGTATACGAGCCTAGCGGCATCCCGACATAAAGTTCGGTCAGAATGTTCATTGCCACCGGGCCAAATCCGGCAGTGATGTAAGCAGCGATGTGGCTATCACCCCGGTGTTCCCTGACTAAATCACAGGCCCGCCACAACTGCCCGATTGAACTGCCCGGCCAGGGCTGGGCTTGTAGTCCGGCAAACAAAGGCCGACCTGTACCATCGGCGGCGGCCAGACCGCGACGCAAAGCTGCTACCGCGAAACTAACGTCTACGCCTGCCAGGGTTTGTGCCAAACTGCTCACGGTTGCTTCCTCGCGTGCCGCCAGCATTTCGGCCCGGCCCAGTTTTTGACGACCTTCGTCATAAAGGGCTGTAACCAGGCCCGGCTCAAAAGCGGCAAAAGTGGCGACTACTACCGAGGCAGGTGGTTCGCCCAGCGCGGCGGCTCTACCCCAGACATAGCTGGTCAGAAAGTTCAGACCCAATGCCGCTAACCGCTCGTTAGTCAGGCGCGACCAGATGGCGTGCATGGCGATTGGTTCGCCGCTATCGCGCAAACGACGGGCGGGACTACCTTCTGCTACCGGGTAGGGCGCTGGCGCATCCGGCGGGCTGGGCTGAAAAAATACCTGGGTAGCGGTTTCGTAATCCATTTATACAACCTCCATTGGCTATTGAATAAGAACAATAAATAGCTCACCGTTGCAGGGGGCTGCGTTCTATGCGCGTCAGCGTAAGCCTTTTAGCCCGAAATTGGTATGTCAGTGAAAATCGCATGGGAGTTTAGTCCCAGGCGCACCCACCACTATTCTACCGCGTTAGCCTTTTTCTTAAGTTGACGCGCATGGCTCTTAGTTTTCAGCCTTGAGACCTTTCGGTTTCTTGTCGGTTTTTGCCTCGGTGTCCTGATTAGCAGCGCGTTTGAGTTTGAGAATCAGTATACCGAGCGGCGGCAAGGTAAGTGAGAGCGAGTGCAGCAAACCACTAAAGCCGATTGGTTCACTAGCTTTGCCACCCATATTGCCCACGTTGCTGCCCCAGTAATCCCCGGCATCGCTGTTCAAAATTTCCTCGTAATGTCCGGCTTCCGGCACCCCGATGCGGTAATTGTAGCGTGGCACAGGCGTAAAATTGCAGATTGTCACCAGAAAGTCGTCAGTGTCGCGGGCCAAACGCATAAAGACCAGCACGCTTTGCTCGCTATCGCGGAACTCAATCCACTTGAAACCCTCCCAACTATCGTCTATTTCGTGCAGGGCTGGTTCGCTCTGGTACAGGCGGTTGAGGTCGCCGACAAACTGCTGCAAACCTTTGTGCGAAGGCCAGTCGAGCAAATTCCATTCGAGGGTACTCTGGAAATTCCATTCGCCCCACTGCCCGAACTCGCCGCCCATAAAGACCATTTTCTTGCCGGGATGAGTGAACATATAACCAAAAAGAGTACGCAAGTTGGCGAATTTTTGCCAGACATCGCCGGGCATTTTGTTCAACAGCGAACCCTTGAGATGGACGACCTCGTCGTGCGACAGAGGCAGCATAAAATGCTCACTAAAGGCGTACATGAGCGAGAAAGTCAGTTTGCTATGGTGGTAGCGACGATAAACTGAGGCTTCTTCCATATAGTCGAGCATATCGTGCATCCAGCCCATGTTCCACTTGAGGTCGAAGCCCAGCCCACCGACATAGACCGGGCGCGTAACCATCGGCCATGCGGTAGATTCTTCGGCCACCGTCAGTACATCAGGATATTCGCCATGCACCTGAATATTTAACTGTTTGAGAAATTCAATTGCGTCCAGATTTTCGCGTCCGCCATAGCGATTGGGAACCCATTGGTCAGCAGGTCGTGAGTAATCCAGATAGAGCATAGAGGCCACCGCGTCTACCCGCAAGCCATCAATATGATATTTATCCAGCCAGAAAAGGGCATTGGAAAGCAGAAAATTGCTTACTTCCACTCGACCATAATTAAAGATAAAAGTCTGCCAATCCAGGTGAAAGCCCATGCGCGGGTCGGCGTGTTCATAAAGGTGCGTACCATCGAAATAGCCCAAGCCATGCTCGTCGGTTGGGAAGTGGGCCGGAACCCAATCGAGAATGACCCCAATATTATGGCGATGGCAGTAATCTACAAAATACATAAAATCTTCCGGCTTGCCGTAGCGACTGGTGACGGCATAATAGCCAGTGGTCTGGTAGCCCCACGAACCATCGTAGGGATGTTCGCTGATGGGCATAAGCTCGATATGAGTAAAACCCATTGCTTTGACGTAAGCGACCATTCGGTGCGCCAGTTCGCGATAGTTCAGCCAGTTTCCGGCCTCGTCGCGTTGCCATGAACCCAGGTGCGCTTCGTAGACCGAGATGGGCGCGGCAATATTGTTGCGTTTCATTCGGTCAACCATCCAATCGCTATCACCCCAGATATAGCGTGTCAGGTCGGCAACCACCGAAGCATTTTGAGGGCGCAATTCGCCAGCAAAGGCGTAAGGGTCGGTTTTGGTGACAATATAGCCATTGTAGCGCGATTCGATGTGATACTTATAAACTTCCTGAGCTGCCAGACCGGGGATAAAAATCTCCCAGATGCCCTGGTTGGAGTGCGAATACATGGGATGCGCGCCATGCGTCCAATTATTAAAATTGCCAACGACACTAACCCGTTCAGCATTGGGGGCCCAGACCGCAAAGTGAACGCCTGTTACGCCGTCTACCTCGCGCAAATGTGCGCCAAGCTTTTCGTAGGTACGGTAATGAGTGCCTTCGCCTAGTAATTGAAGGTCAAACTCGGTCAGCAAGAGCGTATATGGCTCTCCTTCCGATTTCGGTGTTCCAGCCGAATAATCCAATCCCATTCTTTTATTATTTCCCTTACGCTGCTTCAAAAATTTCATTAATTTAGAGCAATGAGCATAGTTGATGATACTCTTTCCCTGAGCCTGAGTCAACTGAAATTAAACTATGAAATTACCTGAATTAGGGGCGCAATGTTATAATTGCACCAACCAGAATCAGGGCTTTCGCTTGCTATTGTAAAGTAGTAGCGATTGATGGTCTTTAAGAGCTAAATGCGTAAATAGCGCAACCGTTGTAGGAGTTGGCGCTGCCCTCGAAAAGGTCTGGTTTGGGCAGAAATCGAGGGCGCAGCCCTCTCTTACAATGATTTACGGCTTATTTTGTTAAAGACCATCAATCGCTACTACCACAGCGAAAGCCTAACAGAGTTTAAAAGGATAAAGCATGGCAATAGATTACGGATTAGCCGGAAAATTGGCGGTAATTACCGGGGCAGGAGCGGGTATTGGGCGGGCGTTGACATTGGGATTGGGAGAGGCGGGTCTGCGGCTGGCGTTGGGTGATGTAAACAAGGCAGCATTGGAAGAGACGGCCCTTTTGCTGAAAGACCGAATTGAACCAGAAGCGTTGTTATTGAAAGAACTGGACGTGAGCCGAGGCGAAGCAGTCGCCAGCTTTGCCCAGGAAGTAATAGCCGAACTTGGCACGCCCGATATTTTAATCAGCAACGCCGGGATTTTCCCGCGCCGCCTTTTGCTGGAAATGAGCGAAGCAGAGTGGAATAATGTGTTAGATGTAAACCTGAAGGGGGCGTTTCTGTGCGTGCGAAATTTTGGCCCGGCTATGTCGCAACGGAACGGCGGACGCATCATTATAATGAGCAGTAGTGCTGGATTCGAGGGCGTAGCACGCGGCGTGCATTATTCCGCCAGCAAAGCCGGATTGGTCGGCTTTGTCAAAGCCCTGGCGCTGGAACTCGCGCCCTACCAGATTACGGTCAACGCGATTGCGCCGGGCCTGACCGACACGGCCCAACCGCGCTATGGCTTGAGCGAAGAACAAATCGCCGCCCGCGCCCAAATTATTCCACTGGGTCGCATCGGTACGCCCGAAGATATTGTAAACGCCGCCCTCTGGCTTGCCAGCGCTGCCGCCAGCTATGTCACCGGGCAGACCATTCATGTCAATGGCGGAGCGTTGAGGAATTGACGATTACAGAGAAATATAATTAAAATTCTTGGCGTTCTTTGCGTCTTGGCGGTTCATTCTCACAACCCACCAGTAAATACAACCTGCTAATAAATTGGCAACGAATGAGAGAAAGGCAAATAAAATGTATATCCGAATATCGCGTGGGAAGTTTGACCCGGCGCTGGCGGGCGAGGTGGAAGCATTACTCAGAGAATCGGAAAAAAGTCTGGCAGCGGCGATTAAAAAGCTACCCGGCGTGCATAGCTACCGCACCGGGACTGACCCGGTAAACGGCTATATGATTGGGATGAGCCGGTGCGATAGCCCGGAATTGGGCGCGACAATCGGCAAATTGCCCGAAATGATTGCCTCGTGAGAGCCATTCGAGGCTCTAGGCATAGTTTTTGATCCGATTACTACTTATGAAGTTTTTTGGGAAGTCTAATAAAGATAAAACCTTCGCTGGTCACGCCCCATAAGGGGGCGTGACCAGCGAAGGTTCTAAAAGATAAGGAGCAGAGAATCATGTCAGATACCATTGCAGAGCGGCGGGTACAGATGCCATCGGCAACCGACCTTTATAATATTGACCATTTGTTGAGCGATGAAGAAAAGATGGTGCGCGACACAGTGCGCCGCTTTGTGCGCGAGCGGGTTGTGCCGATTATTAGCGAACATTTTGAGGCGGGAACTTTTCCGCGTGAAATTATACCCGAAATTGCGGAACTGGGCTTGTTAGGAATGCACCTGGAAGGTTACGGCTGCGCCGGGTCGAGTGCGGTGGCTTACGGGTTGGCCTGCCAGGAATTAGAGGCGGGCGATAGTGGGCTGCGTTCGTTTGTATCGGTGCAAGGTTCGCTGGCAATGTTCCCAATCTGGGCCTTTGGGTCGGAGGAGCAAAAGCAGCGCTGGTTGCCGCCGATGGCGCGGGGCGAAGTTATCGGTTGTTTCGGCCTGACCGAGCCGGATTTCGGTAGCGACCCGTCCGGGATGCTAACCAACGCCCGGCGCGACGGCAATAGCTACGTCTTGAACGGCGCGAAGATGTGGATTACCAACGGTGGCATTGCCGATGTAGCGGTAGTCTGGGCCAAAACCGACGGCGAAATTCGGGGCTTTTTGGTCGAGCGCGGCACGTCCGGCTTTAACACCACTAATATTCATCACAAGCTTTCGCTACGGGCTTCAGTTACTTCGGAATTACATTTCGAGGATTGTCGGATTCCCGCCGAAAATATGCTGCCGGGCGTAAAAGGTTTGCGCGGCCCACTTTCCTGTCTGAGCGAAGCGCGTTTCGGAATTGCCTGGGGCGCAACCGGCGCGGCCCGTTCTTGCTACGAAACGGCGCTGGAATACGCCAAAACCCGCGTCCAGTTCAACCGGCCCATTGGCGGCTTCCAACTGGTGCAGCAAAAGCTGGCGATTATGGCAACGGAACTGGTGAAGGCGCAGTTGTTGGCGCTGCAACTCGGTAGGCTCAAAGATGAAGGATTGGTACACCCGGTACAGGTCTCGATAGCCAAGCGCAACAACGTCCGCGAAGCGCTAAAAACGGCACGGGAAGCACGCTCGATTCTGGGCGCGAACGGGGTAACGCTGGAATATCCGATTAGCCGCCACATGAACAACCTGGAGTCGGTCTACACCTACGAAGGCACTGACGATATTCATACCCTCATTATCGGGCAGGCTATTACTGGCCTGAGCGCCTTTTCTTAATCAGGAAAATTATTTAAACAGGGAGTCAGCCCACTTGCGAAAAGCGATAAAACAAGCGAAGTAGACTGAAACAATCCGGCTTGCTTTGGATTGAGCCATTTGACACTTGTTTCATTTTACTTCGCTTTCATTCAAGTGGGCTGACTCCCTGTTTAAGCAAAATTCAGGAAAGTTTTACCGGTATTGAGCTCGATGTTACCCGTTAACACGTCTTCAGTGCTGGCTTAGTCACGGGGAATTAAATTTGTAAATTGTACTACCCGGTTCATTCTCAGGTAAACCCTTCGGAGTGAATTGGTTATGAGGATGTGGCGAGTCTGTTTGTGTCAAAAATAATGAGAGAAAAGACTATAACTTTGGGCAGATTAATGTAATTTTAATATTCTCCTCAAGCTAACTTCATAATCTTTTTCTAAAATTTGTTTGAAATACAAATTAAATATCCAGTCAGTCCTTATGGACAGGTCCAGCCCCCAGCACTTACCGTGCGTTCTCTCCGGTCCAAGAGCCTGGCGACCCATGTTTCACACCTTGTACCGAAAATTGGTCAGGAACGCCTGGTGTCAGATATGGAGTAACTATGGTGGTAGAGTTATTAACCAACAAGAGGTTTTTTAGAAAACAGCTTATAAAGAGAAAATAAAAAAGATTATACCTAGAAGCTAGGAGGAGGAAGCTGGTGTTAATTACATCTCCCTTTGTTTTGGGTGTGCCTTCGACCAAGTTCACTTTCTATGCTGCGCCTACACCTGGTGAAGGGGGAGGTATGTCGGAACTGCTTCAGTTTTTGCTGATGCTGATGCTGGTAATCGTCGCCGCCAAAACCGCCGGGCTGGTGAGCACTAAACTGGGACAACCAGCAGTGCTGGGCGAACTGCTGGCCGGAGTAGTGCTTGGCCCAACTCTGCTAAATGTTTTTGGTCTCCCCTTTATCACGAGTCAAACTTTACAGGTCGAATTCAAGCACCTGGCCGAAATTGGAGTAATCCTGCTGATGTTTATGGCGGGTCTGGAAACCGATCTTAAAGCGCTTAGCCGGGTAGGCAAGATTGCAGTTTTCGCCGGGGTATTAGGTGTGATTTTCCCGATTACCCTGGGCGGGCTGGTAGCCTTGCCCTTTAATTACAGCTTTGATAAAGCCCTTTTTATTGGCATTATTCTGAGCGCTACCAGCGTCTCAATTTCTGCTCAAACTCTATTGGAACTGGGGGTACTCAAACGGAAAGAGGGGATAGCTTTATTAGGGGCGGCGGTCATCGACGATGTGCTGGTCATTTTGGTGCTGTCACTTTTTATGGCCCTGGCAACCGGCGGTGGAAGTGGTGTTGGCGATATTGTAGTAGTGGTGCTAAGGATGGTAGGTTTTTTCATAGTGGCTGGTCTCTTTCTGTGGAAAATACTGCCCTGGATTTTGCACCGGGCCAGGCGCCTGCCCATCAGCGAAAGTTTGACCGCTACTACGCTGGTGATCATCCTGGGAGTAGCCTGGGCTGCCGAATTTGTAGGCGGAATTGCCCTGATCGTAGGAGCTTTCCTGGTTGGAGTGCTAGTAGCACGCACCGATCACAAACACGAACTGGAGAAAAGTTTTCATACCCTGACCTATAGCTTTTTCGTGCCTATTTTCTTTGTGAGTATTGGTTTAGCTGCCAATCTGACCCAGCTTTCCGCTTCTGACTTGCTATTTGCCGCTTTAATTGTGCTGGTGGCGGTAGTTTCTAAGGTTATTGGTTGCGGACTGGGCGCACGCTTGGGGGGTTTCAACAATGGTGAAGCTTTTCGGATGGGTCTGGGAATGATCAGCCGGGGAGAGGTAGGCTTAATTGTAGCGGCGGTCGGGTTGCAGGAAGGTCTTATTCAAGAGGGCACTTATGGCGTAATGGTCTTAATGATACTGGCAACTACCATCATCACCCCATTAGCGCTCAAAGCGGCCTACCGTAACGTCAAGGCAGATAGCTCCGGGAAAGGTCAAGTTGGTCAGCAAGCATAGAAAAGCAAGGCCATTAATGAAGCACAACCGGTCTGACAAGCCTTTGAGAATATTTCGCTAACCGAAAAGCAAAGATACTGAAATAAAAGGGAGGTACTCCAGATGGAAAAAGCTGACAAAGGTCCACAAATGGTTGTATTAATCCTCAGAGAGGAGGAACGGTTGGAAGAGTTATTGTCACTATGGGAGAAGGCTGGCGCTTCCGGTGCAACTGTGCTGGATTGTATCGGACGTACTCAATTAAGGGATGCGCTGCATATGGATGATGTACCAATGTTTCCTTCACTCGCCGACCTTACTCGCTCCGAAAGTGTAGGAGAAAAACTGGTTTTTACGTTAGTGGCAAGTGACGAACTGGCTCAACGCCTCATCATTATTAGCCGCCAGTTACTGGAACGAACTTCCCGTAACAAGGGATTGATATTTACCATCCCACTTGGTAGCGTTTTTGGGCTGGGTCAGACTACTACTCCCTGAGATCAGCTACCGAGGGTGGAGTGAACCAATCTAAATGTAAAAGAATCGGGTAGAAGCAGAGGTCGTAGAAAAGGCAAGCAGCCAGGATAGAGAAAGTGAACAAATAAGAGATGAATACCCGGTTTAATCTTAGTTTAGTAATATAAGTGATACTTCTGAGATTGACGTTTAGACTAAAGAAATGGGCGAAGCGACCTTGCGGTAACTCGCCCCATCGAGTAATGTTCTTTCGACCAAAAAAGGAGCATTACTCAATGGGAGTGGACGCTTCCAATATCGTGCGGCCTCAATCTAGCACCCTGCCTGAGCGCGGCGCTTTGTACGTTCACAACCTGCCCGAATGTGACAAACCAATCACTTTTGGCTGACAATTCTCAGTGGCGGTGGGTGCAGTAGTTAAACGGTCTGAACGCCATCCGGTGGTCAAGGTCAAAAAAGGGGCTGCCAAGGCGCGGTGGCGCAAAAAGCGGGCTTAAAAGCCTAGTTTAGGCTAGTTGCAACCGTCTTATTTAGAGTTCGCGGCGCGTGCGCGAGGCTTGTTAATGTGCCATTTAGTCTAAACGTCAACCCTTTTAGGCACTCCCGAAAAATCCATTGGCGGAGCAATGTCCTACGAATTAGCTACTTGCCCGTGCGCTGATTATTAGGGCTGTTAGGCTTTTACAACGCCTTTTTTGCATAGTCGCTCGATTTCGGCCTCGTCCCAACCAAACTGGCGCAAGATTTCGCGGGAGTGTTGGCCCAGCACCGGGGCGGGGCGGTAGATGCGGCCCGGCGTGCCGGATAGCTTGACTGGTACGCCAATTTGTTTGATTTTCCCGGCAACAGGGTGTTCAATCTCGACCATCATTTCGCGGGCCTGTACCTGCGGGTCATTATAAACCCCCGCCATATCGTAAATCGGGCCTGCTGGTACGCCGACCTGTTCCAGCAAAGCCAGCCATTCTTCCGAGCCATGCCGCCGAAAAATATCGTCTAAAATCGCGGCCAGCTCAGCACGATGGGCCATGCGGTCGCGGGTAGCGGCAAAACGGGGGTCAGCCAGCAAATCGGGCCGCTCTATCACCTCGCACAATTTCTCCCAGTTCGCCTGGTTCGCTGCCCCGATATTAATATAGCGGTCAGCCGTCGGGAAAGCCTGATAGGGCGCGGAAAGGCGATGGGCCGACCCCATTTGGGTAGCCGATTGCCCGGTGAAAAACAAAATATTCGATTCCCAAAAAGTGTAAGCCAGGCTGCTTTCCAGCAGCGATACATCTATATACTGCCCCTCGCCCGTTTTTAGTTGGTGGATATAAGCACACAGGACACTATAAGCGGCGTATAGCCCGGCGTTCAGGTCGGCGATTGGCACACCAACTTTGGCGGGTGTGCCGTCCGGCTCTCCTGTCAGGCTCATTAGCCCGCTCATGCCTTGCGCCACCAGATCGAAGCCGCCGCGCCTGCCGTAAGGCCCGGTCTGCCCAAACCCGCTTATCGAACAATAAATAAGTTTGGGATTGAGCGCCTTTAAGTCTTCGTAGCTCAACCCCAGGTTTTCCATTGTGCCGGGCCGGAAATTTTCAATTACCACATCGGCTTTTTCCGCCAGCTTGCGAAAGACCGCCCGACCTTCTTCGTCTTTCAAATTCAAGGCCAGCCCGCGTTTATTGCGGTTCATTGCAATAAAGCCGCTACCCTCGCCGTTCAGAAACGGCCCAAACTGGCGCGAGTCGTCGCCGCCGTTGGGCTTTTCCACTTTGATTACATCTGCCCCCATGTCAGCCAGCAGCAACCCACAGTACGGCCCAGACATTATCTGCGTCGCATCCAGCACAATCATTCCATCCAACGCAAACGGACTATTCAGCATCTTTTAGCTTCTCCTCCATTAATTTTTAAATCAGTAAAATTCGGTGGGCTTATTATACGCGCAAGTCTGTTACTTTTGCCATAAAAACAACAACCGAGCAAAATCCGACCCCGTTTCCGATAGCATTTTCTCTTTATTCAAAAAAGGTTAAGGCTGTTGCAAAGTCAGGGTTTTTGATTGTAGGAGAGAGTAGGAGAGAGTTCTACTCTCGATAAAGCGGTTGCTCAGGCTCAATTTTCGAGAGCAGCGCTCTCTCCTACACCCTCTTTTCGGACTTTGCAATCGCCTTACAAAAAAGTTTCAAAAGAGTTGCGGGTGAAGTGAGGCTATGTTATAATAGCCAACGGCGTTTTAAACCAAGCGCCTTTTTGTGAGTATAGCTTAGATAAAAAAAGCACGCTCTCCGACTGTTCGGTTCGTGTCTGCCTTTTAGCACAAGAGCAAAGACAGATGGCCGGATGGGATGACGAGAGCGGAAGATTAACGAAGTCAGAAAGGAATACAATGGTAGCAACAATCGAGGAAGCTCCTCAGCCAGCTTCAGCCCCTCGCCCGTTGGTGACGCTAGAGCCGGGACAGAGCCAGGCCGCCATCATGCGTACCCTGCTGGAAGCGGGCGTTCACTTTGGACACCAGACCAAGCGCTGGAATCCGAAGATGCGGCCCTACATCTTCACCGAGCGCAACGGCATTCATATCATAGATTTGGCTCAGACCGTGCAGGGTCTGGCATCGGCGGCAGAGTTCGTCGGCGAACTGGCGGCGCAGGGTGGGCGCTTGATGATGATTGGCACCAAGAAACAGGCCCAGGACGTAATTTCGGAAGAAGCCAAACGCTGCGCTCAGTTCTATGTGAACAAGCGCTGGCCCGGTGGTCTGCTGACCAACTTTGTCACCACCCGGCAGCGTCTGCGCCACTTAGCCGAACTGGAAGCCCGCCAGACTCGTGGCGAAATTGAGCAATTGCCCAAGCAGGAAGCCAAGAAGCTGAACGAAGAGATGACCAAGCTGAACAATACGCTGGGCGGTATCAAGCAGATGTACGATTTGCCAAGCGCAGTGTTCGTGATTGACCCGCACAAAGAGCGGGTAGCGATGGCGGAAGCGCTACGGCTGGAAATCCCGGTGATTGCCATCGGCGACACCAATTGCGACCCGGACGAAATAGATTATGTCATACCGGGTAACGACGATGCCATTCGCTCGGTCAAAATTATTACGGCGCGGCTGGCCGATGCTTTCATCGAAGGGATTAATCGGCGCGAGGCCATGCGAGCCGAGCAGATGATGAGCGAACAGGAAGAACGCGGCGGACGCGACCGTGACCGGGGCGGCGAACGCAACGAAGAGCGCGGCGGACGCGGCGAAGGCGGCGGACGTGACCGGGGCGGCGACCGGGGTGGTCGGCGTGACCGGGGTGGTCGTGGCGGCGGCGGTGGCGAAAACCGTGACCGGGGCGGCGACCGTGACCGCAATAGCAGCGAAGGCGGCGACCGCTAGACTTATTTTGTCGGCAAAAATTTAGCGTAAAAAGTTTTGCCTCCAATAAAGCCTGGCTCTATTGGAGGCAAAATCTTAAATAAAAGACTTTCACTTGTACCAGGTTAGAACCTGGAAATTTCTGAGTTTTTGATTTTTGTAAAAAATCAAAAACTCAGAAAAACCGAATCCTTTTAGTTTTTGAAATTTTTTTGCAAAAAAATTTCAAAAACTAAAAAGAAAAGTGGAAATCCTGAAATAAAACAAGAGGAGAAACACAGTGGAAATTTCGGCTCAGGCGGTGAAGGAACTCCGCGAAGAGACCGGCGCGGGAATTATGGATTGCAAGAACGCTCTGAAAGAGAGCGAAGGCGATGTCAAAAAGGCTAAGGCGTGGCTGGATGCCCGTGGCCTGCGCAAGGCTGAGAAAGTAACTGGGCGCGAAGCCAAGCAAGGTCTGATTGAGACCTACGTACACAGTGGTCGTATCGGCGCGATTATCGAGTTAAGCTGCGAGACCGACTTTGTGGCCCGCACCGAAGATTTCAAGAAACTGGCCCGCGATATTGCCCAGCAGGTCGTCGGCACTGGCCCGGAATATGTTTCGGTGGATGATATTCCGGCGGACGTACACGAAGACAAAAAGAACGAGCATGGCGACAGTATCAATTCGTGGTACAAGGAAGCGGTACTTTTGCATCAACCTTCGCTCAAAGACTCGAAAGCAACCATTAACGATATGATTACCCAGGCGAAAGCCAAGCTGGGCGAAAATATCGTGCTAAAGCGCTTTACCCGGTACGAACTGGGCAAGTAACTTTAAGCTAAAATTGAGGCGGATGAAGCCTTCTCTTGCACCGATTTAAGAACTTGTTTCATAATGGGTAGGGGTTCAATTCATTGAACCCAATTGGGCCTGCCCCTTCAAGCCCCTACCAGCTTTGAAACAACTTCTAAGGTCGGTTCAGCAAAGAAAGACTTCCTTCCGCCTCATTTAATATATATTTCATTTAATTTTTCGGGTATAATAGTTGCTAAGAAACAAATTGAGTTTATTTTCGTTGTGCTAATAAGGAGTCTTAAGCAGCAATCAGCTAACGGAGCAGCATCCTACAAATTAACCTGAACCTGTGAGACATTGCTCCGCCAATGGATTTTTGACTAACCCGAAGCTAGGGGGCGTAGCTGTACGACATTGCTCCGTCAATGGACTTACGAGTGGCAACCATCACCAAAAGATTAAAAAAGGAAAAAGAATGTCTGAGCCAGTATACAAACGAGTTCTACTTAAGTTGAGTGGTGAAGCGCTGATGGGCGATACCGGCTACGGAATTGACCCGAAGGTAGCGCAAAGCCTGGCAAACAAAATTAAGGGCGTAGTTGATATGGGCGTACAGGTAGCGATTGTGGTAGGCGGCGGAAATATCTTTCGCGGTTTTGCCGCCAGCGCTCAGGGCATGGATCGTTCCAGCGCCGATTATATGGGGATGCTGGCGACCGTGTTGAACGGGCTGGCTTTGCAAGATGCCCTGGAAGGCAACGGCGTAATGACCCGCGTAATGACGGCGATTAATATGCACCAGGTAGCCGAGCCATACATCCGCCGCCGGGCGGTGCGCCATTTAGAAAAGGGCCGGGTAGTAATTCTGGCGGGTGGCACAGGCTTGCCCTACTTTACGACGGATACGGCTGCCGCCCAGCGCTCGGTTGAGATTGGGGCAGAAGTCATTTTGATGGAAAAAAACGAAGTAGACGGGGTCTACGATTCAGACCCACGCAAAAACCCGGAGGCCCGCAAGTTCGACAAACTGAGCTTTATGGAAGCGCTGAATATGGGGCTACGGGTGATGGACAGCACGGCGCTGGCATTATGTATGGAAAACAAAATGCCGATTATAGTGCTGAACCTGAACGATAATAATCTGGGGCGCGTGGTCTGCGGCGAACGAATTGGTACTTATGTGAGTTAGGGAGAGGTCTTTATGATAGACGATATTATAGCTGAAACCGAAGAGAAGATGAAGAAGGCCAACGAAGCCTTAAAACGCGAACTGGGCAACATTCGCACCGGGCGGGCTTCGCCGGGCCTGATTGAGCGGCTTCAGGTGGAATATTACGGCGCAAATACTCCGCTAAATCAGATGGCAAGTATTACCGCCCCCGAAGCCCGGTTGCTGGTAGTGCAGCCCTGGGATAAAAACGCCATGGGGCCAATTGAGAAGGCCATCCAGAAATCGGAGTTGGGCCTGAACCCGAATAACGACGGCAAGGTTATTCGGATTGCTATTCCGCCTCTGACCGAGCAGCGCCGCAAGGAATTGGTGAAAATAGTCAAAAGCAAGGTTGAAGAAGGACGGGTAGCGATTCGCAACGTTCGACGCGACCACATGAACGACTTGAAGGAGCTTGTGCAGGAAAAGCTTGTCAGTGAAGACGAAGACAAGCGCGCCCACGAGAAGATTCAACAACTGACCGACCGTTATATCCACGAAGCTGAAAATATCGGTAGTCACAAAGAACAAGAGATTTTAGAGGTATAGAGGGAGCATGATTAATTTTAAACGGGCCGGGAATGTTGCAAAAACTGAATTGACCACGAATACGGCAGATGTAGAAAAAGCCGATCCAGAATTAGACCCCGATAGAGTACCGCGCCATGTTGCAATCATCATGGACGGGAATGGGCGCTGGGCCAGACAGCGCGGGCTACCCCGTTTGGCGGGACATCGCGCCGGAACGGAGAACATTCGCCGGATTGTGGAAAGCTGTATTCGGCACGGCGTTCAACACCTGAGCCTTTATGCCTTTTCGACCGAGAACTGGAATCGGCCTGAAGACGAGGTAATGGGTTTGATGAGCATTTTGGGTGAAGTAATTGAGCGCGAAACGCCCAAGCTACACGCCGAAGGAGTCCGCATCTGTCACTTTGGGCGGTTGGAAGGTTTGAACGCCAGCCTGTGCAAAGCGATTCAAGGCGCGACCAAAAAGACTCAGCACAATACCCGCCTGACCCTCAATGTCTGCTACAACTACGGCGGACGATTAGAAATTGTGGACGCAGTGCGGCAAATCGTGGCTCAGGGCATCCCGGCAGAGCAAATTACCGAGGAATTAATCAACCGTCACCTTTACTCTAACGGCGCGCCCGACCCCGATTTGATTATTCGGACGGCGGGGGAACAGCGCCTCAGCAATTTCTTAATCTGGCAGGCTGCTTACAGTGAGTACTGGTTCACCCCGATGTACTGGCCTGACTTCGGCAAAGACGAATTCCGGCAAGCCCTGGTGGACTACGGTTCGCGCCTGCGCAAATTCGGTAAATCACCCGAACAAATCCTGGGCGCAGGAGCGTAAACTAACCTTACCACTAAAAATTCAAAAGAAAAAGCAGGAGCAAATTTCGTTCGCTCCTGCTTTTTTTACGTCTCTTAGCTAACTTTACTTGAGGTTTTGAAAACTTTGCAAAATTTTCAAAACCTCAAGCAAAATAAAATTTTATGGGCGAGGCGCGTTAAGCGCACCAGAGAAGACCATTACAATGCTATTGCCCGCCTTGAGATACGAGGCTAAATCGGGAGCCTGGGTACTCAGCAAGCCAATAACAATCGCATCCAGCGGGCCAATCGCAACTAACTGCACACCGTTCGCCGTCATCATGTTATTACCCGTCGTAGCGCCAGGAGTCATTCCAGGCATCGCGCCCATTGAGCAATTAGCAGTTGACGAAGCCGTAGACTGACAGCTAAAAGTAGCTACCAGACCTTTCAACCCGTTCTGAAGCGGATTGGGCGCGCTGGCGTTAGTAACGGTAGTGTAGCCCAGCCCGGTCAGCTTATCGGTGTAGAAAGTGACCACTTTGGTTGGGTCGTCCGCCGTCGTAAAGGTTCGCACCATTGGATTAGACAAGTTGCTGGCAAAGGTTTGCGCAAAGGTCTTTTCCAGTTCTGGCTTCAATGTTATAGAACTAACAGTGTTTGGATAGGCCAGAGCCAAAGCCGGGCTATTCGCTGCCGGAGACGCTCCAGGGGTAGTACCCGTTCCCGTGCCACTGGTAGCAGTTGCACCAGTTCCAGTTCCCGAAGTAGTGGTAGCGCCAGCACCAGAAGTAGTAGTAGCGCCAGTTCGCGTGCCGCTAGTAGCCGTACCGCCCGCTACCGTCGTGCTAGTTCCGGCAGCACTGGTGGTAGTACCAGTACCTGCGGCTGTAGTTCCCGTTCCGGCAGTGCCGGTAGTTGCGCCAGTAGCAGCCGTAGTACCCGCTCCGGCTGTACCAGTCGTACCCGCCGCCCGCGTAGTAGCAGCGCCGCCCGTAGTAGTTGCGCCCGCCGCACTCGTAGTGCTGGATGCAGTAGAATTAGTTGCACTATTGCCAACAGTTGCAGTAGCGTCACCGCAAGCCGCCAATAATCCGGCAACCAGCAAAAGGGTTACTGTCAGCAACCCAGATTTATTTTTCTTCACAGACTCAAATCTCCTTGTATACTTTGTTTCCAGAATTCTCTCCACCTAACGAGGAATTCACCTCAGTATTTTCCAGGAGATTAGTCTGCAAGAGTTGTGCCAATATTTAGCCTTAAATTAAATATTTTGTAAATTAAGTGTAACCAAACAACAGGAAATGATATTTGAAAAAGTATCGGAAAATGGGTTAAAATGGCAAGCCTGAGTAGTACAGAATAACAGCAGAGGGAAATTTAGATAAATTGGAGTGGGATAAAAAAAATGGGCGGTAGAGGACTCGAACCTCTGACATCTTCGGTGTAAGCGAAGCGCTCTACCAACTGAGCTAACCGCCCTCAACAGTAGAACGAATTATACGCGCCGGAGCGCCATTTTGTCAAATCAAAGTTGTCAGTTATCAGTCGTCAGTCGTCAGTTTTATTGACTGATAACTGACAACTGACAACTGATAACTATAAAAGGAGTAACGAAAGTGAGTGGATTGGAACAAAGACGCATAATGCAGCCTTCTTCCTACAGCATTATTGAGCCGGAGGAAGCGACCCGGTTGATTATGGGCAATGTTGGGGTGATGGGCGCGGAAGAAGTAGCACTGGTAGCAGGACTGGGCCGGATTTTGGCGGAAGATATTTACAGCAGTATGGATATGCCGCCCTTTGATACGACGGCAGTCGATGGTTACGCTCTGTTAGCCGAAGACGGCCTGAGCCAGCGCCGCATTATCGGGGAGCAAACCGCCGGGCATATTACCGATGTACCCGTCGAACCCGGCACGGCCATGCGAATTATGACGGGTGCGCCGATGCCGCCGGAAGCAGATGCGGTAATTATGGTCGAGCAGACCAGTGAGCAGGATAATATTTTGCAGGTGGAAACCGCGCCGGGGCGGGGCGACAATATTCGGCCCAAAGCGCAGGATTTGCACGACGGACAATTAATCCTCAAGGCCGGAACTTTGCTTGGCCCGGCGGAACTGGGCCTGATTGCTACGATTGGGCTGGCCCACTTTAAAGTAATTCGCCGCCCCCGAATAGCAGTATTATCCACTGGCGACGAAATTATCGAGCCGGGAAAACCGCTTGCGCCCGTTCAGATTTACGATAGCAACCTCTTTAGCCTCTTGTCATCGGTAATGTGGGCTTACGCCGAGGCCATTCCGCTTGGGATTGCGCCCGATACCGAAGCCGGATTGCGGTCCTTAATCGGGCAGGCACTTCAAGAATACGACGGGCTGATTACCAGTGGCGGCGTTTCGGTGGGCAAGCTCGATTTGATGAAAGATTTGTTGGAAGAGCTTGGCACAATTCACTTTGGTCGGGTCAATCTGAAGCCGGGCAAGCCTTTGACCTTTGTAACAGTAGAAGTAAACGGACAGACTAAGCCAGTTTTTGCCCTGCCGGGTTTCCCGGTATCGAGCCTGGTTTCGTTCGAGCTTTTCGTTCGTCCGGCTATTTTGAAAATGGGAGGCCGAACCCACGTACAGCGCCCGATGGTTCAGGCCCGTCTTGCTCATCCAGTCAGCCATTCTAAAGACCGCAACGAGTTCGTCCGGGCTATCATCAGCGAAGAATACGACCCAACCAGTAAAGCCTACCGTTTTATCGCCCGCACTACCGGGGCGCAAAACAGCAGCCGTCTGCTTTCGATGCTGGGGGCAAACGCCTTGCTGCGGTTAGCGCCCAGCGAACAGGGGTTGGCGGAAGGCGAAATCGTTCCAGCGATTTTGCTTGACCGAGGAGAAGCTTGATGGCTGATTTTACGTTGGAAGCTTACAGGCTGGAAGATGCACCCGCCGTCGTAGCCCTGTGGAACAGTACCAGTTTGGGAACTACTTTTCCGCTTTTGGAACGGCTCTGGCGGCAGCAGACCGAAGGCGACCCCGATTTTGAGCCGGACGACGCAATATTAGCCCGCGCCCCTTCGGGAGAAATAATCGGCTGCGTCCTGACCAAAATCTGGCGCGGCAAAGATGTAAGTGTTGAAGTAAAACCGGCGCTTTCCAATTACCAAAGCCGAGGTTTTATCGCCGCGCTAGTAGTAGCGCCACAACACCAAAGGCAAGGCATAGGCCATGCGCTAGTGGAACGCGCCGAAACTCAATTAAAGGCGGCGGGAAAGCAAAAAATCCGGCTTGGCGAAAATATGCGCCATTTCTTTCCCGGTCTGCCAACCGAATTACCCGGCCTTGAAATTTTCTTTGCCAAATTCGGCTATCAGCTTGATGAACTCGAAACCGATTTGCGGCGCTCTTTGGAGGACTGGATAAGTCTGCCGCCACCCGCCGCCGTAGCCGATGGTCGTTTTTATTTTACCCAGGGGCAACCAGACGAACAGGCGGCGATTCTGGCATTTTTGCAGCGCAGTTTCCCTGGTCGCTGGTACTACGATACCGACCTATTTTTCAAGCAGGGTGGCTTGCCACAGGATATAACCCTGCTCAAGAGCCGGGAAGGAGTTATCGAAGGTTTTTTGATGAATTATCACCGCGAAAGCCGGGTGCTTGGGCCGGGCATTTATTGGAGCGAATTGCTAGGCCCAAATTATGGCGGTATCGGGCCACTGGGGGTTTCAGATAGCGTGCGTGGGCTAAAACTGGGGCTGGCGTTGGTGGCGGCGGGCGTAGATTATCTGCGAAGCCGAGGCGTGACCGATTGCGCGATTGACTGGACAACTCTGGTAGAATTTTACGGGCGGCTCGGTTTCCAACCCTGGAAGCAATACCGCCGGGCCGTTAAAGAGTTTTGAGTTTTGAGTTTTGAGTTTTGAGTTTTGAGTTTTGAGTTTTTGCTCTTCAGATGCGGTGTAGGACATTGCTCCGTCAATGGATTTCTTGATTAGCCCGATTACCTTGTGGGACATTGCTCCGCCAGTGGATTTCTTGATTAGCTCGATTTATGTTAAGTTATATTCAACCTGTAATTGGATACAAAATCGGTTGACTCATGTAAGTTGTTCAGAAGGGCGGACGGTGCTTTTCAGAGATAGAAAATTAAAAAACAATGTTACGCTGCTTCTGGGCGCAATCAGCCTGCTGCTACTCAGCGCGTGCGGCGCGGAAGGGAGTAATAGTTCCGGCTCGAATGTTACGCCTTCATTTTCACCAACCGTTGCGGCAACTGTAGCTACACCGACGGTCAATATTCCGACGGGTGGATTATTGTTTCCCGTTCCCACGCCAGTGATAGTCGGGCCGCCCGGTTGGTTCAAAGATGTGCCAGCTTATCCCAATCTGCAAAAACTCGAAATGGACGAAGCAACAATTGCCAGCCTGGGTCTTTCTCGCGCCGATTACTATTTTGCCTACCATCTGAGCCACGACTCCGTGCCGGGCATCGCCGAATTTTATACCGCAAAACTGAGCGCGGCAGGCTGGCAAGTGGTGCAGCGTCTTCCCCTGTCAAAAGAAAGTGTCGGGCAACAAATCACCTTCAATCGTCGGCAAAATCAAGTTGTGCAGGTGCTAACGCTACTGACAGCCAACAGCGAGGCGTTAGCCGCCGCCCCAAACACTAAAGCACTCGCCCCCAAAATTCCGCCCGCTCAAAATCTGGTAATGCTCATCGTCAGCGCCGATGTTCAGCCACTAAAAATCGTTACGCCGGAAACCAGTAATTTGCCCAAAGGGGTAGCCGCCGAAAATTTAAGCTTCGATTTTGGCGACGGCTGGGTCGCGCAGGGTCAGCTTACCTACCCCGCCGGACAGAGCGGCCCGTTCCCAACGGTTATTTTGGTACACGGCAGTGGGCCGCAGGATATGGACGGCACTTTGGACGAAGCAACGGCGGGTCTGCCCGGCGGTTCAAAAATCTTGCGCCAACTGGCCTACTATCTGCCCACGCGCGGCTTTGCGGTAGTCCGTTACAATCGGCGCGGCGTAATTGGGCTTGGCCCGCAACTTTCCGGCGACCCTAAACTAAGCGTTACCCACAGCAAGCTTACTCAGGATGCCGGGTTTGTCCTTGACCAAACCCGCAAAAACCAACGGGTTGACCCCCAACGCCTGATTATGCTGGGCCACAGCGAAGGCAGCCTGAACGTCAGCAGTCTGGTGACAACGCCCGCCGGGAGTACTGCCGCCGGAGTAATTTTGCTGGGGGTGCAGGGCTACGATATTAAAGCTACTTTGCAATACCAGCTAGTCGAGCGCACCGTGCAATACGCCCACGCTGCCGATAGCGACAAAGACGACAAGCTCAGTCTGGAAGAGTTTTCGAGTGCTGTCCAACCCGGCGCGCCCGTCAGTAACGTCGGTTTACTTGAGGCAGTCGTTCCCGGTTCGCTCCAAAACAAATTCAAAAGCACGATTGATCGAAATGGTGACAACCAGCTTGATATTGAAAGCGAACTGCGACCCTGGTTACAAAGCGCTATGAATGGTTTCCCCAATTTGAATATTCCCGGTTATGGGCCGGGCGCAGCCGCTTTTTTGCAGGATTGGCAGCAGAGTGGCAGTGTAACCCAAATTTTGCCTGCTTACCAGAAGCCGATACTACTGCTCAACGGCGAAGGCGACACCCAGACAATTGTGCAGGGAGCGCAAGAGGTAAACCGTGCCCTCGATAAAGCCAATCATCCCGACCACAAGCTCATAACCTATCCTGGTCTGGGCCATACCTTCTACCCGGTCAAAGGTTTTATTCAACCGCTCGGCCCAATGCAGGACAAAGTTCTCGAAGATATTGCCGATTGGTTGAGCCAGCGTTACCTCAAAAAATAAACAATCAGGAATTTCGCTTGCCACCGTTAAAGTAGTAGCGATTTGCTCCGTGAAGCAATTAATCTAATCTACTACTGCCGCATCCTGGTTGCCCGATTTTTGCTGGTAGCGCTGTTTACGGTTACTATACAACTTCATCAAAGGGGTAACGCTGATGCCGTGTACTACGATAGAGACGGCTACAACGGTCAGTATCAGGTTAGCCAATTGTCGGGACAGGTCGGGCGACAAGCCGTGTTCAATCGCGTAGGCCAGATAATACAAAGAACCAATCCCTCGGATGCCAAACCAGGAAATTAGCCGTCGTTGCATCGGCAAAGTTGTCGAGCCAAGCAAGCCAAGCTCGACTGAAATAGGCCGAATGACTAAAAAAAGCAACGGCACAAACCAGAGTATTTCAAACGGCAGCGTATAGTTGGTTGCCAGCATAGCACCCAGCAGCAACACTATCCCCACTTCGGCGATACGTTCCAGCTGCTCATTAAAACCCAGCATCGCCTGCGCCATATAAGCCGAAGCTTTTTCCGGGTCGGTGGCTACTTCTTCATCTTTGCCTATTTTGGCTAGTTGTTCAATTTCTTCGGTTGGTTTGTCCCCGTTGTGAGCTAACTCTACCTGCCGCAAAGCCAGTCCCGCCGCGAAGACTGCCAGAAATCCGTAGGAGTGTAGCAGCAGCGCCAGTCCATAAGAAAGCGCAATCAGGCCCAGCGTCAAAAAATCATCGAGGCCCACCGCCTCGCGATGCTCACGACGCAAATAAACCACCAACCGCCCAATTAATGTACCGCATAGCGCCCCGGTTCCCAGCCCGGCTAAAATTGCCCAAACTACATCCACCGCCAGCCAACTCCAGCCAAATTCGCCAATATCATGCAGCCCCAGCAATCCCAGCCCTAACATAACAAACGGGAAAGCCGACCCATCGTTTAGCCCGGCTTCCCCGGTCAGGCCAAAGCGCAGATGGTCACGGTCAGTCGGATTCTCGACTTGCACATCAGAAGCCAGCACCGGGTCGGTTGGGGCAAGAATTGCCCCCAACAAAATTGCCGCCCCGATTGGCAAGTGCAACAAAAACACCCCCACCAGCGTAATCAGTCCAACCGTAATTGCCATTGAACCAAAAGCCAACCGCAAGGGGATTTTCCAGCGCCCGCCTTTGAGTGGCACTCGTAGTTTTAAGCCGGAAGTAAAAAGGGAAATAAGCACCGCCACTTCGGTTACGCGCTCCAAAAATGCAGCATCCTTCAATGGGTCTAACTTAAGCAAGCCGCCACCAAAAGTCGCCAGCGCAAAACCGACTGCCATATAAATCATTGCGGTGGTAAGGGGTAAGCGTTTAAGTACCGAACCGCCGAGCGCCATCAGAATAAACAGCGCCCCAATAATCAAAAACCAGCTATTAAAATTTGTAAAGTTCACCGAAATTGAGTCCTTATCTTTAGGTTTGCGCTCATTTGAAATTTCTTGCAAGAAATTTCAAATGAGCGCAAACCTAAAGATAAGGACTCAATTTCGGTGAACTTTACAAATTTTAATAG